>NZ_JBFULI010000012.1:0-117854 GCF_056400405.1 Pseudomonas sp. P5_B3
CTGTTTCACCTGTCAGTGCATGGCTACCCTGTAGCCGTTCAGTTGCCTGCTGGGCGACGCCACGCAGGCGACTAATCAAGTCTTCAATTTCGGCTGTTTCACCTGTCAGTGCATGGCTACCCTGTAGCCGTTCAGTTGCCTGCTGGGCGACGCCACGCAGGCGACTAATCAAGTCTTCAATTTCGGCGGTAGAACTCTGCGTGCGGCGTGCCAGACCACGCACTTCGTCAGCTACTACCGCGAATCCCCGACCGTGCTCACCTGCTCGCGCTGCTTCTATGGCCGCATTTAACGCCAATAAATTAGTCTGTTCTGCTACAGCTTTAATCACATCAAGAACGCCGCCAATAGCCGTACTTTCTGCCAGTAACGATTGCATTGCTTCAGCGCAGCCGGTCATTTCTAAAGCCAGTTGGTCGATCTTGGAGCCGGCTTGGCGCGCTAAATCGTCACCTTCGCGCGCCTGGTCATCAGCAAGAGCTACTGCAGCACTAGCGTCCTTGACGTTACGTGCGACTTCGCCGGCCATCGTAGTCATCTGTTGCATTGCGGTAGCGGCGATTTCAGTCTCCTGTCGTTGTCTCTCAACTCCCTGGCTGCTGCGTTGAATGACTTCTGCCAGGCTCCCTGCCGTTCCATTGAGCAGGCCTACCCCGGTACCAATTCGACCAACCAAGCCTCTCAGACTACCTAGCATGCTATTGACGGTATCCAATAGCTGCCCAAGCTCATCGTGGCGGCCGTTGCCATCAAGTGCACAACTCAGGTCACCTGCAGCAACCTGCTGAGCCAAATGAACAGCTCGACGCAACGGCGGCAGTATCAAATGACGTATTAGTAGACTCGCGCCAATACCCAGCGCTAGCGCCAGTAGGCTAATAAGGCCAAGCTGACTGTATGCGTTGCGACTATCGAGTTGAATCGCGTGGCTCTGAAATTGGTTGGCCTTATCTAACAACTCGCTGACTTGCTGGGTTTGCGTGTTCATTGCTTCGCTACTAAGAGCGATTTGCTTGCGGCTGGCAACGAACTGTTCGAAGGCTTTTCGATAATCTCCCAAAGCATTGCTTGCAGCCTGCAGCGAAACCTTTTCCTGATCATCGAGATTGAGCACCTGCATTGAAGACAGCAGGTCGCTCATGCTCATCTCCCAATCGCTACGGAAGCGCTCCTCACCATCCAACGAATAATTCAGCTCGCTGTCACGGAGCCTGGCCAGCTTGTCACGCAGAGCGGTGGTCTGTTCCAGCAACAACAGTTGCCCGCTGTCCGGAGGGGTACCTCGTTCCTGTTGCGCACTCAATGCATCCAGCTGGTCGAGAAATACCAAGGTGAAGCTTTCTCCCGCTGTCTGCGCGAGTGTTTGCATGCGCATGCGAGCCTCTCGTGCTTGCTGAAGAGATTCGGCATAACTTAGGAACTGCTTTAAATAGTCGCTGGACGCATCCCGCATCGCGATGTCGGCGCTATTTTTTTGGGGGAGGCCATCAAAATGCCGAGTGAGCTGCTCAACTGCACCTCGCACTTGATCCTGCGCCTGAGGAGAAAGACTCAGCGCATATTCTTTTTCCGCGATACGAGCCTGCAGGACCAACGTTTGAATCCAGTCCTCGGTACGAAGTTGTTCACCGCGAAGCCCTAACAGACTCAAAGAATGGAAGGCGGTAATCCCCACCCCGAGAGTGAATAGCAACACCAACCCAAAACCGATCGACAGCTTGGCTCCTACCGAGAGATTACCCAGTAGCCGGCTCACCAAAGACATACAAATCTCCTCTTCACACTGTGGTGGTGCACCCAGGAACAGGAAAACATGCCCACTGAAGGAGCCACTACTGCTTCTCCGACGAAGGAAGGGTCACTGGCCGGATAAACCTGAACCAGGTCCAGGATTATCCGGGCGCTACATGCCCCCACCGCAGTTGTTATGAAAGCCCTTGATCGAACGTAATACGCCGTGGCGCGCCAATCAGGAGTTGGCGCTGTACAGACGCAGTGAATGACCTGGAGTGGATTGCTCACTCAACGCCACCGGGCTAGCCACCTTGCGGCCAGAAGCATCATTGCGTGGTGTGGAAGGCAAGAGGAAGTAAGCCAGTGCCGGCAGCAGTAGAAGAGCCCCCACCATGTTCCAGACAAACATGAACGCCAGGAGTACACCCATGTCAGCCTGGAACTTGATTGGGGAAAATACCCAGGTACCCACACCTATCGCCAACGTTATCCCCGTGAGCATTACAACCTTGCCGGTGGAGACCAGGGCGCGGTAGTAAGCTTCGGAGAGGCTTTTACCTTCGCGCAAGAACCCCAGCATGATGGTCATTACATAAAGCGCGTAATCAACGCCGATACCTACACCTAGAGCGATTACCGGCAGGGTCGCCACTTTCACACCGATACCTAAACCGACCATCAGTGCCTCACACAGAATCGACGTGAGCATGAGCGGAATCACGGCACACAGAGTGGCTCGCCAGGACCTGAAGGTGACGAGGCAGAGCAAAATAACCGCGCCATACACCCAGAACAGCATCTCGCGATTGGCCTCTTTGACCACAATGTTCGTCGCCGCCTCAATTCCCGCATTACCGGCGGCAAGCTGGAATTTGACCTCATCAGTGTCATTAGCCGCTGCAAACGCTTCGACGTGACTAACCAGGCGCGAAAGGGTTTCGGCCTTATGGTCTTTGAGAAAAACGTAAAGCGTCAGCAGGCTGCAGGACTCGTTGTAAAGTCCACGTGGCGCGCTGGCGGTAATCATGTTGAGCATTGCCTGGTTGTTTTGCAGCTCGTACCACTTCGAGTTGCCCTCAGACAGCCCAACCAACATACGACGATTCAGCAGAGCCATGGAGTTCGTTGAGTCTACCCCGGGCAAACTACGCAACTGCCAATCCAAATCGTCGACCTTACGCAAGATATCGTAGCGCGAGCAGGCACTCTTCGGCGTCTTCACCATAATGGCGAACAAGTCACTACTGGCTCCGTAGCTACGCGTCATGAAGGCATCATCCAGGTTATAACGCGAGTCCGGACGTAGCTCTGGCGCACCAGCATCCAGATCGCCAATTGCCAGATGCAAGCTGACCATAAAGCCCAGCACAGCGGCCACCAGGCTGACACCTACGCTGATCAAGGCCCATCGCTTGCGAGTAAAAAGATCAAGGAATCGCCAAAAAACGTGTCGCGCTTGACCACTCTGCTCTGTCCGTTCGCTCTTGAGGCTTAGTTCGGCCGCGCGGGGATTGACGCCAACATAGGAGAGCAGGACGGGTAGCAGAATGAGGTTGGTGAAAATCAGCACGGCAACGCCGATGCTAGCGATAACGGCCAAGTCTTGTATGACTTTGATCTGAATAATCATTAGCACGGCGAAACCCACCGCATCACACAGCAGCGCAGTCAGACCGGCGAGAAACAGGCGACGAAACGTGAAGCGCGCAGCAACCACTCGGTGCATGCCACGACCAATATCCTGCATGATGCCGTTCATTTTCTGGGCGCCATGACTCATGCCAATGGCAAACACGAGAAAGGGCACCAGGACCGAATACGGGTCAAGCTCATACCCCAACAACGGCAGCAATCCAAGCTGCCAGACTACCGCGACTACCGAGCAAAGCACGACCAGAAATGTGCTCCGCAGGCATCGTGTGTAGCCATAGAGCACTACTGTCGTGATAGCGATGGCGGCGGCAAAGAACAGCATAATCTGCCCCAACCCATCAATCAGGTCCCCCACCTTCTTTGCGAATCCCGTGATGTGAATGTCGACGTTTTCACTTTGATACTCGGCGCGAAGCGCTTCCAACTGAGCAGACAGTTTTGCGTAATCGAGGGGCTGGTCATCCGGCGTGCGTGCCAGCAAAGGAATGGAAATGATGCTGGACCGCTGGTCGAAGGCTACCAGTTGGCCTATCTCGTTAGACAGCTGCACATTGCTGCGCAACTCAGCGAGTGATGCGGGGCTGCCGTCGTATTTGTCAGGAATGACCGGCCCGCCATCGAGCCCATCCTCCGTTACCGAAACCCAGCGGGTGGCAGGCGTCCACAGCGACTTCATGTAAACGCGGTCCACGCCTGGCAGCAAAAAGATACGATCGTTCATGGACTGCAAAGTACGCAGGTAATCCGTGTCGTAGATGTCCCCCTTCTTGTTGGCAACAGCGATGCGCACCGTATTACCGAGTCCGGAGAGCTCCTTTTGATTGGCTAGATAATTGGCAATATAGGGATGTCCAGTAGGGATCATCTTCTCGAAACTAGCGTTCAATCCTAGTCGAGTGGATTGCCAGCCGAGCAAGACCGTCATCAGCAGACATAGCAGAAGCACCCAGTGGCGATGGTTGAACAGAGCACGCTCAACCAAGGTCCCTGAGCTTGGATCAAATACGCCTGATTCAGGCAGGGAAGGATGACGAGCGGAATTCATATGCTCACTCCGAAACTTCAGTGGCGGGATGTGAAAAACGTGACAAACCAGCAAAACCGGAGGTAATCAGACTGCCGTCGACTGCCTCGACAATGCTGCTCACGGGAGTTCCCAGCGGTTTGCCCACCGGGTCAAGCGCTAAACCATTTGAGGTGGAGCTACTGAACAAATCACCCGTTTGATTGGCTAGCAATACGCTTCCATCGGGCAATCGAGTGGAGCTACTGATTGAATTCGGCCGGGAGCCTCTCAATTGATGAAAGCTGGCGCCATCATCTGATGACAAATAGGCATGACCTTTAAGGCCCGCGATCAGCAGAGCTCCGTCACCCCGTACATTGGCGGTGAAGAAACTACCGTTATATGGGTTTGGTAACTGTGCGAAAGACTCTCCGTCATCAGTTGAACGAGCCACATAACCTTGCTCACCGGCAAGGAACCAAAGGTGGTCTTTGCGAGCGATCGCGTAGATGTGCACAAGCGACGGATTTTCGATGCGTCCAATCAACGACTGCCATGTTGCCCCTCCATCCTGAGTAGAAAACACCATTCCGTAGGAGCCCGCGACAAGGCCGCGCTTGGCGTCAAGAAAGTGCAGCGCCAAGAATGGTTTATCAGGCCCATCCGCTATCAGGCGTTCGGCATTGGAGATGCGCATATCAACCGCGTCGGCATCGACTGCACTGGCCTTGTTATCTTGAGCAGTCTGCAACTCAATCTCTGCAGCCTGTATACCCGTAAGCTGGAGGCTCCAGCGCTCGCCACCGTCGACAGTGGCCAACACTGTGCCAGCGTGTCCGACTGCCCAGCCATGCATAGCGTCCACGAATTGAACCGCAACCAGACTAACTGAGACCGGAACTTGCACCTGCCGCCAGGACTGGCCGTTGTCATCGGACAGTACGATGACGCCCCTTTCACCAACGGCAATCAGTCGATCACCGGCACGTGCCAAATCAATCAGAACAGCATGAGCGGGTGTGGCTATTTGCATGGCCGGTGAACTCAGGGCAGAGCCAACAGCCCCGCCTTCAGCACAAGCCAGCGAAGCTAAAGCAGACAAAGCCAAAGCTAATGCCAAGGCACTTAAACGATTGTTTATTATCATTTTTATTATCTCTAGAATCGCGTGTTGCAAAAGCACCGACAAAGAGATTGTCGGTGCTTTTCAGAGAGGCTTAGCGTTAACGCACACCCTGCCCCGCCATGACTGTTGGCGAAAAATCAGACTTCTTGAAGCGATCGACAATCCCCCATTGCGAGGGTTGCCCAGTGAGCAGGTCAAGTACAAACCAAGTACCGGACGTAAAGTCATAGAACCCCGACGACACAGAAGCCAGGGCAGGAATATCTGGCATGACAGCCGGTAGCGCCCACAGTGTTTTCGCCAGTTGACCACTTGCATCCCAACGATCGCCCAGCAGCGCTTGCCAGGTATCTTCATCCAGGTAGTAACGGCTTTTAACCATTTGATGCCGCTCGCCAGGCTTTAGATTTGCCTCAACGACCCACACACGATGCAATTCCCAACGCAAGACGTCCGGATTAAGATGCCGCTTGCCAAGTACATCTTCAGGTTTGCCCGCGGTAAAGAATTTATTGGTGTTATAGGGAATATATAATTCCCTCTTGCCTACCAGCTTCCAGTTGAAACGATTGAGTCGCCCTTTATAAACGGACAGTTCATCATATGCCATCACGCCTGCTGATGATGGCGCCGGCGTGTCACAGCAGGAGTTAGGTACCTTTCGCACTCGCCGTTGACCGGCAAGGTAGATATGCGTTTGTGATTTGTCGGCATTGATGTTGGCCCGATCCATCGCCTGCTCACCGGCTCGAATGGGCGGACCAATATTAAGCAGGCGGATCATCCAATAATCGCCATCAAAAGTCTGCGCTGAGCCATCCTGGAAGTAATAAGGCATCTCCTGGATAGCACGACCATCGGTAGTCATGACCTGTTGACCATCGGCTGTCATCAGATAGAAGCGAGCGTCCCTTGTAATTGAAGTACCGCTCCAACTCAGCAGGTGGTTCCACATCGCCTCGTCGCCATTTTTCGGAATCGGAAACGGGATGCCACCATAGGCCCCTTCAGGCATTGGACCCGCGCTACCCTCTACCAGCTTGGCATTAACCGCATTCTTGGCTGTATTGTCATATACCCACTGCGGAGCCGCTGCCGTTCGACGCGTTGGGTAGATATCCATTCGATAGGTGTCTGGATACCGTTTGAACATTTCTTTAACACCATCGCTCAGCTTTTCTGAGTACTGGGCCATGTTCTTTGAAGTAATGCTGAAAAGAGGCTTATCCGCGGCGAAAGGATCACCACGCTTACCACCCTTCTGATAAGCCGGATCAACGGTGGTATATCCACCATCCCATGCCGGGATACTTTTATCAGCATTACCAGCCCGCTCCGCCCCCAACGGTGTCAGGCTTTTACCCAAATCATCTACTCYGGAAGCCATCGCGGACGCACTTAGAGCAACAGCACTCATTATGACAAAGTAAGCGGCACTAAATTTAAATCGAGAAGTCATGTCAAAATCCTCTTAGAAAGTGCTCTTGATCGAGAAGGCCAAGTAATCCCGATCCTTTAATGCTTGCTTATAATTGAACTGGCTTGCTTCATTGAGCGTGGTGTCTTCTGGACCGTAATAATGTGTGTACGTCAGACCACAAGTGACACGATCAAGGTAGGTGGCGGTTACACCGATATTGAAATCACCACCTTTATCAGGCCCGAAACTGCCGACCACAGCCGACTTACCCATAGGGAAATAGCTGACACCCAACGGAACACTAAGATCGATGCCCGAGAAGACCTGACGATAAGTTGGCGTATACACCAACTTCAGTCCTACACCGTCGTCTGTAGCATTCGGATCCAGAGCTGATCGGTTTTCAGTAACTTTCAGCAACCGGTTCCACGCAATTTCACCTATCAAGCTGGCCTCATTGGATATGAAGGATGGCTCAAGAGAAGCGAGAACGTTCAAATTCACATGGGCTGTCCGCCCGACCGCATATAGCGGATGATTGTCGTTGTCGGCTTCTACACCAGGCAGTACGACCTGACCATTCGATACCAGGGGCATGTTCCAGCGCATAGACGCTTCCCCAGCAAAGCTGTACTCACCCACTGATTTAGTGAAACTTGCGCCCAGTGCGCGAATATCCTCCGGATACACCCAGTAGAAATCACCCACTTGCCCGGTGGCAAAATTCGGGCCGGCTACACTAGGACGGAGGTACAACTGGGGCGTTTTATCGTGGTATTGGATAGCATAAAGCCCGTAATCGACGGTTTCAGCTGCGTAGCGCAACTGCAATCCACCCTGTCCAGAATTCCTGGCTTGCTTGTCCTTGCCGTGGAAAAAAGCCGCAGGGCTACTTGGATTACCACCAAGAAAATTCGGGAATGGCTCCCCAACAATCAAGCGCTCGGCCCCCTCTCCAAGTATGTCGAGAGTGGAGAAATAGCTACCGACAGCAGGTAACCGTGTTTTTTCCCACTCAAACTGATAGAAAGCGCCTAACGAGAGCGCATCAGTAAGCTGGTAGGAAGTAGACAACTGACTTACTGGTCTGGTGATCTCTTTGAACTGGGTATTCGGTACTGAAATAGCCTTCACCACGTCCACCGGAGCCATGCCGCCCGCAATCCCGTTGGACCCGAAAAACAGACTTTCCCCCCAAATCAAGGCATGCCGTCCCAAGCGAACGGACAAAGCACGATCTGCAACTTCACCATTCCAATAGACGAATGCATCTAATAACTCACCGTCGCCGCCATGCAGATGTCGAGTGTCATCAGTGAATTCGTCATAGGCAACTGAGACCTGGTTCGCGCGTGCGGGGTTGTTGTTATCGTTGTCCTTCTGGTATTCGGTGTCGAACCAGGCTGCCCCGCTCACACGACCACCGAAATTGCGGTAAGCGATATCCATTTCCGAGAGAAGGTCGAAACGGTTAGAGATCAGGCCCTTATCGAAAGCACGGTCACCATCATCCTGGTTCAGGCTGACTTGGCTTTTGGAAAGCTTGCTGCTTTGGTCATTCAGACGCCATGCAGAACTGTACTTGAGGGTGTTATCCCAGCGGACACGAAGATCGCTGTCGCCCGTGTCAATTTGAAATGCACTGGCACTCATCGATATCAAACTCACCGCACCGCCAGCGAGAACGCATGCCAAGTACTTCGGCCGCCCTGAAGGCGCCGGATATGAGTACGCAGTAGACTTGAATACACGCATATACGAACCTCTTTTGTTTTTGTATTAGGCTTCGCTGAATTTCAATTTTGACGCCGCTAACCGCTCCTCCCGAAAACTCATAAAACCTACCCGGCTCTCACCGAGCACCTGCGATAAGACAATTTCCACCAATTTTACAATACGGGACGTTTCGTATACTTACAGCTGTCAGCTATGCCTGTCAAGCCCGTGGTGATGTGTTTTGCCTACGGTTCTCTGGCAGGGGATCTTTGCCTGGTAGCCCATTACCCCGGCAGCCGGAAGATCTGCGGAGCCACTACCAGCAAGCGTGAAAGAACAGAGAGTTATGATCTTTTGAGATTTGGAAGCTGCCGCCCCTTTCCTGACGCCTGAACAGACGAAGCGCTGGCGCAACCTCACCTCTCAGCTGCTAAGCGGTGATAATTATAAATATAACAATACGAACCGTTTAGTAAATTCACATTTGTAATGTTTTGCAAGAGGGCCGGCAAGAAAAGTTAACGTTTTGAGGTCGTCGTTGAACGGGACAAAATAGCGTCACGTATCGCTTCTCTTGTATTTTAAGAATCGATACGCGCTGAATGGCGGGTAGAGGTCAAGAGTTCAGTAAAACCAACATCCCCCAGCAGTGATTTTCATTTAAAAAAACGCTTGCATTAGAAGCCAAGCGTGAAAATTGCAGTACCTAATTAAAATTTAAACATTCCATTGAGCATCACTGCGTCACCTTCCGAGGCATTTCGGGCATAAACATCTTTCTGATAGCTGAGTACTATTCCAAAGTCCCGACTTGCGTAGCCCAGTTGTGGTCCGACTTTTATTGACTTGGTTCGATTACCTACATCATCCCCGTGGGACTGGTCATCATTCAACTGCGTCGATAAATACCCACCAATACCTGCCAGCCAATTCTGGGTCAGCCGATAATTAAACCCATAGTCAACAGCGACCTGGACACCAGACTTATAATCAGTCTTTGGATTTTCGTAACTGTAGTTAACACTGACCTTCGAGCTGACCTCAACTTGCGGCATTGGAAACCAGGTAAAAGCGTAAGCAGCATAGATTGCTTTACTATTGTTTCCTGGATTGACCAATGCGTGCTCATCATATTTGCCCCAAGGCGCTACAAAATCCAACTCCAGGTTATGTAGATAGGTTGGAGACTGCCAACTAACCAAGGCACCGAATAATGGATCGCCCATTCCATTCGAGGAGTCTCTACCAAATGGCCCCAGTGCAGGGATATCCAGGTGACCGTCAACGTAAGGAACTGCGAGCTGCAATGAAACGTTACCGCCAAGTAGTGTTGGCCCATCAAGCGTGTGTACTAACCTCAAAGCATGAGCGTGGACTCTTCCTTTAGCCTTCGGAAATACTTTATTTCCTTGCCCATCTCGAATTGAGTCTATGGCAACAGTTTTATTGTATGTATAGGCATGAGTTTCGCCTGGAGCACCTACTGCCCCACTCATGACAGTTACAATACCCAATGGATAACTGGAAGTGCCACCTTCAAGCGCCATCGATTTGGCGGTAAACAGCAATACACCAACACAAATCACCAGGCGAAAATCAGCTGGAGTCTTCATCACACTTTCCTTTCTTGTTCTTGTTTTTGGCAATGGTAATTGACGCAATTAAACAACTAAAAATCTGCCAAAAATCTTTGGGATGCTACTCTCCCAAGAAAAATATTTCTCCCGCCTCAGAAATTTCCAAACTCACAGGAGTCAAACGCAAGCCAAGACAGGGACCTTTTATGCACAAACCCGAATTAATTTCAAACAACGCACCATGGCCACTACAAACGATATGCCTGGACTCACTGTCGAGATATCGGTTCTTGCGCACCGGCATAGTTGAACCGGGCCAATGGGGACAAGAATTTTTATAGCCAAAAATATTCCCGCATTCATTGACTAAAAAAATGTCGTCGTGATCTATGCTTTCCGTCCTGAACCCCAAAGATTGCCCTGGTGCAATTTGCTCGAGATGGCAAAGCCTGCGGCGATCAGATTTTGCCATCTTTGACTTACCCCCTTATCAATCAGGCTTTCCGCCGGGAGCCCATTTTTCACGCCAATGGAACAGGAACACTTGGGAGTTATCGGTGATTGCAGGGGCTACGCGCGGCGACCAATCATCGTCGTGCTGATCCATATCGGCGTCGTACTCGATGTGGCAACCCAATGGGGTGTTGAAGTACCAGAACCAGTTAGACCCAAACTTATGTCGCCCAGGCCCCCAATATGACTCGTAACCTTTAGCAGCAAACGCGTAGCCGGCTTGCAGTACTTCCTGTGGCCCCCCCATATGGAAGGTAAAATGCTCGCATCCCTGCAAATGCGGCGGGGTTTGAATGAAGAAAAGGGTATGGTGATCGAAAGTACCCGCAGGACGCAGGAATGGGCCCATTCCGACGAATTTGTCTGTGAGTTTGAAGCCCAGACGATCCGCATAGAAGCGCTCGGCCTTCTCGGCATCAGGAACGAAATAGACAACGTGGGAGAGCGTTCGTGGCTTGGGAGCGAGCTCGGAACTGTCATCTACACCGGTCTTGTTCGCAGGACGGTGAATATCTCCAGGCGCGTTTACACGCTCGGCGGCCAGTTTATGCGGCTTTCTGATCGAGACTTGGAAGCCCAGAGAGAATCCGAGATCGTCCACTAACTCCAGCGAACCATCGGCCAAAACCTTGACTTCACGCTCGCCCTCAAACTCCTTCTGGATGCTCTCGAGAGTCGCGATGTCTTTTACGCCGTACACTGTCTTGCGCAACATGTTTGCAGTCGGCAAATTCCAGGCAGGTAAAGCCGGATCGTCACGATGCTTGATGACTACACCAGTTCCATCTAATGCCTCAAAGCGTCCGCCCCCTACCGGCTCAAGACCGTAATCCTCCAGGAAGCGCTCGCAGAGCGCGACATCGTCAACACCAAAATACAAAGTGTCCGGGCCAAGGATGTTCATTTCAACACCTATCAAAGAATGCGTTTTTGTTTTATCAGGCCCGTACTTTTGCGCCCGGGCCTGAGATCTCTGATGCGCGCGTGAATTTCAAATACACGTCACATGAATGGCTTGCGTTCTTCGGGCCACCAAAGACCCGAGATAGGTTGCCCCATTGTGTTGCGCAGGGTTCCGACCCCCTCAACAATCATTTCGACGACATCACCTGGCTGGAGCTTACGATCAAGCTCCAAAGCTGAACCACCGCCCATGGTACCCGAACCGATCACATCGCCAGGCACGATGGCTTCACCAAGGCTGGCCCAGGCAATGAGCTCGCCAATCGTCCACAGCTTATTGGAGCTGTCACCTTTGCCCCAAGTCTCGCCATTGACGCGAACTTCCATGCCGATCCGGTCCAGGTCTTTGAATTCATCTACGGTGGTAATCCAAGGCCCGATACCGTAGGCGAAATCTTTACACTTGGTGGGGCCCATCCCAATCGGCATTTCGACTGCCTGACAATCGCGGGCACTGAAATCGTTGAAGATGGTGATACCAAACAGGTGATCAAGCGCGTTATCAGGACGCAGACTTTCTCCACGCTTTCCGATGACGTAGCCAAGCTCCAGCTCGTAGTCCATGTGCTGGATGTATCCTGGCCACGGAACTTCCGCCTCATGCCCAATGACCGTATGCGGGGTACCTTTGAAATAGCCAGGCACCTTCAAAAGATTTGGCGTTGGCGGCTGGCCAATTTTTTCATGGAAGCCCTTGATGTGCCCCACGAAAGTCAGCCCATCTCGCACCACAGAGGGATCCGAGGCTGGCAACCACTGCACGCTATCAAATGAGATTGAATGTGCATCCGGCCGCTTTGCATTGATCTTTTCAGCTGCCTGGGTAAACGGTGTGCCCAGCGCAATTGCCGCCGACATACTGCCAGGGAAAACAGCATTGGCGTATTGCAGAGCAGCTTCCCGGGAAGAGCCGTCCTTGACCAACTGTTCATGGAGCGCGCGCTTCAGGTCAATGACCCGGCGCTCCTCTGGGACTACCAGCACCAAACGAGCTTCCGCGCCGTCGGGCCCGTTAACAGAAATTCGGCCGAGCTTCATGTGATCTCCCTCTTTTTATTGACTAAATGAGCCTGAATCAGGTCTGTAGGACTCAAAGCTATACGACACGCACCGTTTTGTAAAGAGCAAAAACCAGGATGGGTATCGATTGATTCCTGTGGCTCTAACCAGAACCTTTTCCTGGCTAGAGCCACAGAGAGTTGAGGGAACCGAAACAGCTTAAGTGGCAATTTAGCTAGACGAACAATATACTATTCGTCTCGTTTCGTTTTTAAGATTTACAATGAATCAGTCAGACCACTTCAAGCCCGCAGAGCCAAAGAACCCAATGCAGGTCAAGAAAACCTCATCGCCTGCTGGACGCCCTCGCAGTGAAGCGACGCGTCGACAGATCCTGGAGGCTGCTATCAGCCTTCTTCAGGACAAATCGATTCAAGCGATATCTATCGAAGCAATAGCTCGAGAGGCTGGTGTCAGTAAGGCGACCATTTATCGATGGTGGGAATCCAAGGCGTCTGTGGTCATCGATGCGTTTATTGAGCAGCATTTGGTAAAAACAACGCTTCCTCGAGGAATGCGCCCACGCGACGCCATAGCACATCATTTCCGTTCTTTGGTGATGCAGTATTCGGGATGGCCTGGCCGGCTCGTCGCTCAGATCATTGCCGAGGGTCAATCTGATCCTGCCATTCTTCGAGTCTTCCGTGAGCGATTTCATTACGGCCGCAGAGCAGTCGTCAGAGAGATGCTTGAAGAGTGGAAAAACAGCGGCGACATTTCAAAAGATTCAAATGTCGAAGTGCTAATGGACTTGATCTATGGGCCGGTTTATATGCGCCTGATGATAGGTCACGCCCCTCTGGACGAATCCTTTGCTGAATCGCATATCAATTACATATGCGAATTGCTGGGCTCTAAATTCTGAAGATCGTTATAGTTTCCAAAATACAATGCCGGCCTGATGGCCGGCATTTGTATTTCACAACAGAGTCAACGCTTTATCTACAGGATGCCCAGCCACTTGGTGCGCCAGCTGGATCTAGAACGCAGTATTTGTCTTTCCTTTTAGCGCGAGCATTTCCCTCGCCTCTTGAGGCGTAGCGATTTCAAATCCCAACTGCTCCACGATACTTCGGATTTTCCGCACTTGTGCGGCATTAGAAACCGCCAACTCACCGCGCCCAATGTACAAGCTATCTTCAAGACCCACTCTGACGTTGCCGCCCATAATGGCCGCGAGAGTCGCTAGTGGCATCTGGTCTTTACCTGCGCCCAATACCGACCAGTGATACTGATCACCAAATAGACGATCTGCGGTTCGCTTCTGATGCATCACATCTTCGATATGAGCCCCCATGGCACCACGCAAACCAAAAATTGTCTGGATGAACAACGGCGGCTTAACCAGTCCTTTATCCAGGAAATACTTTAGCGTGTACAAGTGGCTGACGTCGTAACACTCGAACTCAAAGCGGGTACCGGTATCCCCAATGGTTCGCAGGATCCATTCGATATCGGAAAAAGTATTGCGGAAGACAAGATCCTTTGTGGCATTAAGATGTTCCACTTCCCAACTGTAACGCCACTCTCGATCCTTGCTGGCCATTTCGGAAAGGTTTAGGTTTATAGACCCCATGTTCAGGGAGCACATCTCCGGTTGCAGCGCAACACCTGCCGCCGCACGCTCGCTAATTGCCATTCCCGGGCCTCCACCGCCCGTAGAAATGTTCACGATGGCATCCGTTTCGGCCTTAATTCGAGACACGAACTGACRGAAGATTTCAGGATCGCCAGTGGGCCGACCATCCTCAGGGTTTCGGGCGTGAAGATGAACGATCGCCGCTCCCGCTTTTACTGCTTCGATCGCCTGATCGCCAATCTCTTCGGGAGTAACCGGCAGATGAGGAGACATCGACGGCGTATGAGCACCACCTGTGATAGCGGCGGTTATGATAATTTTTCTCACAGTTTTTCTCCTTCTTTCAGCGCTAACAGGACAAACAGCATTCGACAGTTACGCCCTGAACGATTCGACCAACTGTGGTTCGTTGCGCGCTGTACCAGTACGTCTCCTGGCCGCATAACGGTCTCACCGTGATCCATCATCGCGACAATCTCGCCCTCGAGTACCACGGCGTAATCAAGCGATTCCGTTTTGTGGAACCAGAAATGTCGAGGCTTCTTCTTGTCGCGAACACCTTCGTTATCGAGAAATTCGACCAACTTTTCTTGGTCATAAGCCTCGTCTGGTGGGAAGTCGACTATCCGAAGAAGCGAACCATCCTCAGAATGAAAACCAAATTTGTGTCCGGCTGGCGCTGGATCCAAGCCGTCCGCGCGCCCCGCACCCGTTGCCCAAACGACTTGTGCGACCGGTTTACCAGCTTGTGCCAGAACATTTGGAGTATTGGCGTCACTGGTGAAAATCGACTCACCAGCTTCGTTATGACCAGTGACAATTCTCCGTACTGGCTTATAGGCCACTTCGGTAATGTTATTCATCATGAAGCCTCAAAAACGGTTCGTATAGTTTCGTAATTAACTAAATTTTTTTTGACTCATGCCGCCTTTAGGCGACTCACCGGCATAACCACAAATGTTGCTGACGAACTGGCGACCAGCACTTCTCGCTGAGGGTCATGAAGTTCGGCTCTGGCGAATGCAATCTGACGACCCACACGCTCAACTGTTGCCTTTGCTTTCAACAACGACGGTTTCGCAGCCGCCTGCATATTCACCGTAATACTGGTAGTGGCACAGGTTTGCCCGCAGGGCAGCATGCTGAGCACTGCAAAAGCCATGGCATAGTCGAGCATGGTCATCAAGGTGCCACCGGCTATAACACCATTTCCCTGAATGGCTGTTACTGGCGCTTCGAAACTGAGTTCGACAGCTCCAGGGCGGCCATGAACCAACCGAGCGCCAAGCGCACTTAGTCCAGCAGTCAATTCAAACGGGATGTCGAATTGGGCCTCTGAAATAACACGCTCCAAAAAGGCCCGATCTGGATTGTCATCGATCGTTTGCATAATACGTTACCTCAACCTGGATAACTGATGCACTTCTGCCGCTGCTCACCCAGTCCGGCAATTGTGCCAACCATAATATCGCCGTCGCGCAAGAAACGATTGTAATGAGTTCCATTGCCTGCAGGGGATCCGGTACAAATCACATCACCTGGCAATAGCTTTGCGTACTTCGAGATGTATGCAATTTGTTGTTCAATTCCAAAAAGCATATCTGCAGTCGTCTCATCCTGCATTGTTTTGCCGGACACTGTCAGTTGCATCGAGAGGTTGTGTGGATCTTCAACGAACTGCTTGGGAACCAGATACGGACCAAGCGGAAGAAAGCCTGGCTGCCCTTTCGATCTCAGCCAGTCGGTACCGAGCATCTTGTAGTCAGTGCGTGGAATCAGGTCACGAGCCGAGATGTCATTGATGATCGTATAACCGGCGACATAATCCATGGCCTCTTCCGCCCGGATATTGTACCCCTCCTTGCCTATCACTACGGCCAATTCCAACTCCCAGTCCGGCTTGCTGGTAGTGGGTGGAAGTACCAAGTCCTCATAGGCACCCGAAATTGCAGAGACTGGCTTGGTGAATACATAGGGTTCTCCATTAGCCACCCTCTGATCCATCATATCTTCGGCCCACTTCCTCAGTTCTTCCTTGCTCAGCCCTTCTGGTCCGACATTTGAATCAACGGTCAAATCCACTACATGCTTTCGATAGTTTGCGCCTGTGCAGAACACTTGCCGCGGCAGGTCAATCGCAGGGCGAAACGTGAGTTGATCTTCATTATACCAAGAGGAAGTAGTGGTTTTACTCACAATCGATTCGAGCGCGGCGCAGCTGGCATCCCAGTTTTCCAGTAGCGACAGCACATTTTTTTCTCGGAGAATATCAACCCCGAACTCCTCAGCCACACTGCTGACTGGAACAACTTTTCCGTCGACAACCAGACCAGCAAAGCGGTGCTGCGGATTGGTTTTTAAAGAAAATGTACCGAGCGAGAACTTCTTCATGTGCACCTCCGAATTATTGTAAGAATGAGCCGTCGACAATTTGCTCATAGGTAAAATCCGCTCCGGGTAACCCAAGCAGCGCTCTCTGTCCAATAAGAAGTTCAATACCCTCGCGAGAAGGCGTCAGAGTTCCAGGGAATGTATTCACCAGTGCTGTTACTGCTTCGACAGGCATGCCAAGTACCTCCAAAGCCTCTGTCAGCTTTGCCGTGTCGCCAGGCAGGGTCGTTAGCGTTGCGTTGAGGATGCGTACCCACGCTTTCAGCGCTTCATTCGCATGACTCACCGATTTCCTCACGACCAATCCTTGACCTGGAAAATTGGCAAATACATCCTGAATCGTTGCAATTTTCTTGAGTCCCCGCTGAACCGCCATGGTGTCGAACGGCGGCCCGAGCAAGGTCGCATCACCCTCCTCCGCAACAAGAGCCGTAAACCGCTCACGCACCCCGCCAACGGGTGTCAGGCGATAGTCGTCAGAAAGGAGTCCTGCTTCCTTGAGTAGCGCTCGAAGGGCAATGACAAAACCGTTCTCAGGGGCATCCACCAGAATGTTGGCACCGCGCAAATCCGCAGGAGCTGACATGGCCGAGGAGCCGACCAGTTGTAACGGCGTCGTGGTTTCAATCTGAGCAATCACCACGAAGTCTTGTGGACCTTGCCGGCGGTTCCAGTGCAGAACGTTGTCGATCGACGTTACGACCGCGTCGACCTCTCCTGCACACAGTGACGAGTACTGCTCATCAGACGATTGAGTCATCGAAGACTCGAGGCGCAAATCTGCCGGCATTTGCCACGAGGCTGCTACCGCAATGGCAGGAGGGACAAACCACATCACACGCAGAGAGTCGTTGGACATTTTTTGTTCTCGTTGAAAGTACTCTATATATAAAACTATACGTATCGTTTTGTCAACGAGCCTACCCATGCTTGATAAACCCGCCAGAGGGCGGGTATTACAGGTCTAACACCATACGAGGCGTCTTGCTTCCTGAGCAGCAGACAAAGACAGTCTTGCCCGCCTGCTTTTCCGCCTCGCTGAGAATTGAATCGCGATGGTCTGGCGTGCCCTCCAGCACCCGCACCTCACAAGCACCACAGATGCCTTCGCGACAGGAATGCATCACCTCTACACCGTTTTCAATCAGCGCATCGAGCATGCTTTTGCCCTGCTCCATCTTGAGGGTCTTCCCGGTCTTCGCCAGTACGATCTCATACCCACCCGATGTCGCGGCTTCCTGCAGCGGTATAAAGCTCTCGAAGTGAACTCTGCTATCAGCGATGGAAAGCGCCTTTGCTTGCTGAGAATAGGCCTGAATCATCCCCGCAGGCCCGCAACAATAGTAATGCCGGGTTCCATCATCACCACGGAAAACCTCCTGGATGTGAGCGACGGTAGCCTCGACGTCGTACCCCAACAGCAACTGGACCTTGTCCTGGGTGATGTGACCTTGCATCGCGTCGATCAACGCGGCGTGGTTAACACTGCGAGCGAAGTAATGCAGCTCCCAGTCCATGTTTTTGCTATTCAAATGCTGCGCCATACACCAAAGCGGTGTAACCCCTATCCCACCCGCGATCAGCACAGAACGATGCTCGCCTTCAGAGAGGGGGAACAGATTTCTGGGCTCACTGACCTGCAACCTGTCCCCGGGACGCAAGCGTTCGTGAATCATGATCGATCCACCACGACTTTTAGGGTCTTTGGCTACCGCTATGACGTAACGATTTCTCTCGGACGGTTCGTTTAGCAAGGAGTAACTGCGCAGAGGAATAGCCTCCGCAATGACGTCAATGTGGGCCCCCGGAGTAAATGCAGGAAGCGTCACGCCTTCCAGCCCTTTTAGCTCATACGCCAGTACCCCATCTGCCTCATGGGTGACTGATTTGATGTACACCTGGAATGTGTTTGGCATCTCGCAACCTAGCCCGAACCATGGATTGTTATTGGAGCGTTCGGCCACCAGCTCATCAATCTGACGGCCTAACGGGCTCAGAGATAAGTCATTCTGCGTTCTTGACGCACCTGCTCCGTGTAGTCCTGAATGACGGTCCCAACAGGAATCATGTCAGCCAACGCCCTCAATGAACGGTAATCGCTCGCTTGCGCCTGGATGCTGTCTTCATTGGCTTCCGATTGGCGGATCCGCTCCATCAATTCACGCCGTAAACGGACAATTGCGAGATCCCCGCTACCCAGAAACTCCCGTGTCCGATCGACGATGGGAATGCTCTCCGCAACGGCATAATCCTCAAAAATAACGCCCGGAACACCTGTCCAGCTCCGACCGGCACGCATTGCTTCGCGATCTTGCCCATAGTTGGAAAGACCTTGGCGGGACGCTGCGAAGTTGTCGTCGGATTCATCGGTACCGAGTAGCGCGAAATCCGGGAGATTTTCATCGATAGGTTGGCGCGAATCCCAATAGACGTACCACTGAAGACTGCGCGTATTGTTGACTGGCACCACGATGATCAGAAATCCCGCTTCTTGTTCGGTGGTACCAATGAACGCGGTCGCCGGTGCTACAAACTCGGTAACCCGAAGGTAGTCCTGCTCCTGACCAGTGGTGCGCAACGAATACGACCGCAAGCCATACGGCTTGCTTTCCAGCGTGTACTTGGGGGTGTCGTTGCCAGTGACGAGCTGAAGCCCAGCTTGGGGAAGCTCCGGGTTCGCCGTGGTGTCATGGTGCAGCAGTCCGATATGGGCCGAGTCCATCAACGTTTCGACGTTTTGCAACCAGTTCGCTTCGTTATAGGAAGCCCGCGGTCTGGCGTGCTTACGATCAAAATAGGTGAATGCATAGTCGGTGAAGGCCGGCGCTTCACCCTCCCCCAAGTACACCCAAACAATACCGCCACCCTCGCGAACCTCGAACCCCTGACCCTTTACCTTTTTGCAAAAAGTCTGGTCTTTCTCGGTTGGCATTTTGGTGCAGTTGCCCTGCGTGTCAAAACTCCAACCATGGAAGATGCAAGTCAGACGGTTACCTTCATTTCGACCCAACGCCAGCGAAACGCCGCGGTGTGGGCACGCCTCATGAAGGAATCCGACATGGCCATCATCTGCGCGAAAGGCGACATATTTTTCGCATAGCAATTCGACACGTTGCGGCGTGCCTCCCGGCTCAAGCGCCTCACTGCGCAGTGCAGGAATCCATTGCCGTTTCCAATACCTGTGCAGAGGTGTGCCAGGGGAAACGTCCGTCAGCAGGCGGTTCTGTTCAGCGGTCAGCATAGCGAGTCCCGTTCTTGTTTTTTAGAAGAGCCGCAGCCAGGCGGCCAAAACTATCTTAATAAAGAAGTATCTCAATTATTAAGATAGTTTTAGGCTATGCTCACCTTTACCGATCGTCAAGAAAATTCGTTAGCATGTTAACGCTTTACGATGAACGCTCCGTCGGCCTCAATGCACTTGGGTTCATCGCCTCAGCAGCGCCATAGCTGCAGGGCACACCTGGTTCGCACTGAGGTATGATCACCTCAAAGCCACCTGATGGATTTTGCATGAACGATTTATTGTTTCCTGCCGCCAGCCCTGAGGCCGTGGCGCAAGCGTGGCGTAACGAACGTCCGGATCTGGATCACCATGGATTGGCGATTACTCTCCGAATCCGAAGCCTCGCCATGTTGATCGATCACCACATTGAGGTAATCGCGGACGACCTTGAACTGGGAATGAAGGATCTCATGCTGCTGTTCGCTTTACGGCGAAGCGGCCCGCCTTACTGCATGCGCCCTACCGATGTCTTTCGTCTGCTGAAGGTGACGTCAGGCGCTGCCACCTATCGAGCGGACAAATTGGTAGAACGCGGCGTCGCCAACCGGATTCCCGATCCACGTGATCGCCGAGGTCAATTGATTCAATTGAGTGAGGAAGGAATGCGCTTGGTTGATGTCGCCATCACCCGCCTGGCGGAATCAAGCTCCAAATGCCTCGCTTCGCTCGATAGCGAAGAAGTTGAGTTTGATCAGATTGGCCATCTGCTGCACTCGCTGGAAGCCGGGTGGATGGAGATTACTCCCCTCAGTGAAAACCCGCTCGCACGCTCTGACGATCCCAGTCTGTGATGAGCACTTCATGACTGCGGATGTGCGGATGTCGCCGATTTGAAAAAGCAGCGAGCCCTTTTCAGGGCTTAATCTTTTTAAGATCCTCGAGTAGCTCGAGCAATTTCTGCAGTTTCTTCTCACCAAACTGCCGCTGGATCTCGAGGTAATTGCGCTCCATTCCCTCGCTCATCGACAAAAAGCATTCATGTCCTTGCTCAGTCAGATTGAGGAAAATGCGTCGCTGATCTTCAGCCGATTTCCTGCGAATAACCAGGCCGTCGCGCTCCAGGCGCTTGAGTACACCGCTCATGCTGGGTTTGAGAATACAGGCCTGATGTGCCAACTGGTGGCTTTCAAGTTCGCCCTGTTGGCGCAAGATTCGAATGACTCGCCACTGCTGCTCGGTCAAGTCATGATCGTTAAGGCCAGGACGGAAAAACGTCATTACCGCTTCGCGAGCCTGGAGCAAGGTGAGTGTCAAGGAAGGTCTGGGATTGGACATTTTGATTTGGCTATGTGAACAAGCCAACAGCTTACGGTTGGTGCTTCAGCAGCGCAACCGCCTGGAAATCGGCCGCACACCTGTGTCCAAAAACAAACACGATTCAGCCGCAAAAAAACACAAGTCGTTAGCGAAAACCCGAATGTTGCTGGCGATACTCTCCTGGTGTCATTGCAGCATTGCGCTGAAAAAAACGACTGAAATACGCCGGGTCCCTGAAGCCCAGCAGGTAGCATATTTCATTTGCCGAACTGCCCGTGAACAACAGCAGACGCTTGGCTTCCTGCATGACTCTTTCGAACACCAAGCGCTTGGATGGCAAATCGGCAATACGTCGACAGACGTCGTTAAGCCGCGCTTCGGTAACACCAATGGCCTGCGCATAACGGCCAAGCGCCCAGTGCTCCAGATAATGCTCTTCAATCAGCGCATTGAATCGATGAAAGATCTGCAAGTCTTCACGTCGCGTGGGCGTCGCTTCGAGAGGGTTTGCGCACAGCCGTAATACGCTGACCATGATCAGTCGAGTCAGGCTTAACACCGCTGCACTGTGACCGGCGGCCCCACTGTTCATCTCCCCTCGCAGTTCTTCGAATAGAAATGTCAGACGCCGCGCTTCGCTTTGTAGCTCAGGCTTCAGGTGATCAAGCGCCACACAAGCAGGGGGCAGTTGCGGACCCAGTGCCAGCCCGGGATCGCTTTCGATCAATTGCCAGATCAACTGCTGGCGAACGGTAAGCACGTGGCCGTCGCTGTCCGCCTCCGTCACGAAAGAATGGGGAATCGTCGGTGGGGTGAGAAAAAACATGGGACCCGACTCGACGTACTGCTGATCATCAAGATAGACCCTCACCGTTCCGCTCTTGACGTAATGCACCTGGAAAAATCGATCGTGGCGGTGCACTGGCATGTTGCGCCCAAAGAAACCCGCCAGGTTGCCGAGCTTGTCGTAATGCACCTCGCTATCGCTGTAGCGCTGATCGTAGACCTGGCCGATGTTGATGTTAGGAATTGGATACCGATCGTTCATCACACACTTCTCATTTTTCTTAGTCCCGACATCCCCCGCCCCATGGTGCACCCGTTGCGAGTAAATCGCCATGAACGATAAGGTGCTTGACGATCATTAACATATTAACTATAACGATAATATGTTAACAATAATCAGGCCGGACACCTCCAGTCCCGCCACTGCCAGGAGAGAAGCATGAGCCATGCCTTGCATGACATTGCGACCGGCACCCTGCTCGGTGTAGCGCTGAACTACCAGGGATTGCTGCTGAAGCGCCTTTCTGAATTCGAGCAGCCGCCGTATCAAAAGCTGCCTGTCAAACCGGTTCTGTTCATCAAGACGCCGAATACGCGCAACGTACATGGCGGCGCCGTGGTGCATCCCGGTGCAGGAGTTTCATTGCAACCTGGCCCGGCTCTGGGGGTGGTGATCGGCAAGGATGCCAGTCGAGTCAGTGTTGACGAAGCGATGAATCACGTTGCTGGCTATACCATCGTCAACGAATTCAGTCTTCCGGAAGAGAGCTATTACCGCCCTGCCGTGAAAGCAAAATGTCGCGATGGTTTCTGCGCCATCGGCCCTGAATTTGTACCGCGCGAACAGCTTGCCAATCCGCATGACTTGCCCCTGCAACTACGAGTCAATGGCGAGCTTCGACAGGAAGACTCCACCGCAAACTTCGTACGCAAGATTCCTCAGCTGATCGCCGAAATCAGCGAGTTCATGACCTTGTATGCCGGAGATGTGTTGATCACCGGGACACCTTCGGGTCGTGTCGATGTCCTGCCAGGTGACCGCGTAGACGTAGAAATCCAGGGTCTGGGATGCCTGACCAATGTCATCGTTGCCGAGCAGGAGGGCACCGTATGAAACACGCTCGTATCCGATTCGAAAGCCAAATACATTCCGTCACGGTTGATGCAGACAACATCGTGCATCTGAGCGATGGCCGCTCCCTCAGCGAAGACCAGGTCGAGTGGCTGCCGCCGGCCCATGGCAACATGTTTGCCCTCGGCCTGAACTATGCCGATCACGCTGCCGAACTCGCCTTCGCGCCGCCAACCGAACCTTTGGTGTTCGTTAAATCAACGGGCACCTACACCGGCCACAATCAGATCACCTGGAGACCTGACAACGTTGCCTACATGCACTATGAGTGCGAACTGGTTGCGGTCATCGGCAAGCCTGCGCGCAACGTCAAGCGTGAAGATGCGCTGAGCTATCTGGCGGGTTACACCGTATGCAACGACTACGCGATCCGCGATTACCTGGAAAACTACTACCGCCCTAATTTGCGGGTAAAAAACCGTGACGCCACGACCCCGGTGGGTCCCTGGATTGTCGATGTTGCAGATGTCCCCGATCCGGGCAATCTGAAACTGCGCACATGGATCAATGGTGAGCTTCGCCAGGAAGGCTCGACCAAAGACATGATCTTCGACATTCCTTACCTGATCGAATACCTGTCCAGTTTCATGACCCTGCAGCCAGGCGACATGATCGCCACCGGTACGCCGGAAGGCCTTGCAGACGTAGTTCCAGGCGATGAAGTGATCGTGGAAGTCGAAGGCGTTGGTCGCCTCGTTAATCGAATTGTCAGCGAAGCGGATTTTTTCTCCGCACGTAAAGAGGCTTGAGCAATATGATCAAACATTGGATCAATGGCCGTGAGGTCGAAAGCAAAGATACCTTCACCAACTACAATCCAGCCACCGGCGAAGCGATTGGTGAAGTGGCCAGCGGCGGTGCCGAAGAAGTTGCACAGGCGGTGGCGGCAGCCAAGGAAGCCTTTCCTAAATGGGCCAATACACCGGCCAAAGAGCGCGCACGACTCATGCGCAAACTTGGCGAACTAATTGAGCAAAATGTTCCACACCTGGCCGAGCTGGAAACCCTGGACACGGGCCTGCCGATCCATCAGACCAAAAACGTGTTGATTCCGCGCGCTTCGCACAACTTCGATTTTTTCGCCGAAGTCTGCACCCGCATGGACGGCCACAGTTACCCGGTCGACGACCAGATGCTCAACTACACCTTGTACCAGCCGGTGGGCGTTTGCGGCCTGGTGTCACCCTGGAACGTGCCGTTCATGACGGCAACTTGGAAGACAGCACCGTGCCTGGCACTGGGCAACACTGCAGTGCTTAAAATGTCCGAGCTGTCGCCGCTGACGGCCAACGAACTGGGTCGCCTGGCCGTCGAAGCCGGCATTCCGAACGGTGTGCTCAACGTCATCCAGGGCTATGGCGCGACTGCCGGTGACGCGCTGGTCAGGCACCCGGACGTACGAGCGATCTCCTTCACCGGCGGCACTGCCACCGGCAAGAAAATCATGCAAACCGCCGGCCTGAAAAAGTATTCCATGGAACTGGGCGGCAAGTCCCCGGTGTTGATCTTTGAAGATGCCGACCTGGAGCGTGCCCTCGACGCGGCGTTGTTCACTATCTTCTCGCTCAATGGCGAGCGCTGCACCGCCGGTAGCCGTATCTTCATTCAGGAAAGTGTTTACCCGCAGTTCGTGGCTGAGTTCGCGGCACGTGCCAAACGCTTGATCGTCGGTGATCCGCAAGACCCGAAAACCCAGGTCGGCTCGATGATCACCCAGGCCCACTACGACAAGGTCACCGGCTACATCAAGATCGGCATCGAAGAAGGCGCCACCCTCCTCGCCGGCGGCCTGGAACGTCCGGCCAACCTGCCAGCCCACTTGAGCAAAGGTCAGTTCATCCAGCCGACGGTGTTCGCCGACGTGAACAATAAAATGCGCATTGCCCAGGAAGAAATCTTCGGTCCGGTAGTGTGCCTGATTCCGTTCAAGGATGAAGCCGAGGCCCTGCAATTGGCTAACGACACCGAATACGGCCTGGCGTCCTACATCTGGACCCAGGACATCGGCAAGGCGCATCGTCTGGCCTACGGCATCGAAGCCGGCATGGTATTCATCAACAGCCAGAACGTGCGTGATCTACGTCAGCCGTTCGGTGGCGTGAAAGGTTCCGGTACCGGGCGCGAAGGTGGCCAATACAGCTTCGAAGTTTTCGCCGAAATCAAGAACGTCTGCATTTCCATGGGCAATCATCACATCCCTCGCTGGGGATTGTGAGCAGCCGATAGCCGCTGCTGAAGGCTGCGATGAGGCGCGCATCAGCTCATCGCGGTTCTCACTGGCCGCTGAATTGAATCGACAAGAATAATTTCAGGAGAATCATCATGGGCGAAGTCGTCCTGGCAGCAAAAGTCTGCCATGTGCCGTCGATGTACTTGTCCGAACTGCCGGGCAAACACCACGGCTGCCGTGCTGCAGCTATTGCAGGGCATAAGGAAATAGGTCGTCGCGCGCGTGAGTTAGGTGCCGACACCGCCGTCGTGTTCGACGTGCACTGGCTGGTGAACAGCGGCTACCACGTGAACAACGGTGAGCATTTCAGTGGTGTTTACACAAGCAATGAACTACCGCATTTCATCAAGGACATGGTTTACCACTACCCAGGCTGCCCGGAACTCGGACAACTGATCGCAGAGGAAGCCAACGCGGCCGGGGTGCGCACGCTGTCGCATAACATCCCGAGCCTGGAACTGGAATACGGCACCCTGGTGCCCATGCGCTACATGCACATGGATGTACCTGCAGCCGAAAAACTCAAGGTGATTTCCATCGCGGCCTGGTGTGCCTGGCATCGTCTGGAAGACAGCTTCACTTTCGGCGCCGCCGTACGCCGCGCAATCGAGAAGAGCGACCGCAAAGTCCTGGTGCTGGCCTCCGGTTCTCTGTCACACCGTTTCTCTGACGATCGCGAAGCGGAAGCCAACATCCACAACTGGACGCGCGAATTCGACAAACAGGTCGACATGCACGTGGTCAAGCTGTGGCGTGAAGGTCGATTCAAAGAGTTCTGCGCGATGCTTCCTGATTACGCCGAGCACTGCTTCGGCGAGGRCAAGATGCACGACACCGCAATGCTCTTGGGTCTGCTGGGCGGACCGGACTACAACAAGCCGGTCGAAGTCCTCACAGAGCCCTTTGGCAGCTCCGGAACCGGCCAGATCAACGCCATTTTCCCGCTCTGAATTTCGCTCAAGCGGCAGGGGCGCGCCCGCCGTTCAGCGCAACTGCCTACCAGGAGGGCACATGCCGCATTTTATTGCTGAATACACCGACAACATCGAGCTACAGGCCGACTTGCCGGGCCTTTTTGAAAAAGTCCACGCGACACTGGGGGGCAGCGGTGTATTTCCGCTGGGGGGTATCCGAAGCCGAGGCGTTCGACTGGATACGTGGCGCATGGCCGACGGCAAACACGATTACGCCTTCGTCCACATGACGCTGAAGGTTGGCCATGGCCGCGACCTGGCGACGCGCCAACAGGTCGCTGAAAAGCTGTTCGAAGTCATTACCGCGCACTTTGCTCCGCTGCAGGCGGAACGTCTGCTGGCGCTGTCGTTTGAAATGATCGAGCTGCACCCCGAGCTGAACTTCAAGCTCAACAACGTGCATGCCTTCCTCAAGCAGCAGGCGAATTAGCAAGCCCTCCCCCCCCCACGGCCACTCTCACAAAAAGTACAAAATCATGAGCATAGCCACTTCCGCTACACAGCCTTTGAGCGATGCCTCAATGTCGACCCACCGCACAGTGACTTGGCGGCTGATGCCACTGCTGCTGGTGTGTTACCTGTTTGCTCATCTTGATCGGATCAACATTGGTTTCGCCAAGATGCAGATGGGCGCCGACCTGCAATTCAGCGATACCGTCTACGGCTTTGGTGCAGGCCTGTTCTTTGTTGCGTACGCGATGTTTGGTGTCCCCAGCAACATTGCCTTGGATCGCATTGGGCCACGGCGCTGGATCGCTTTGTTGATGGTCGTCTGGGGAACGCTGTCGACTAGCATGCTGTTGATCGAAAACGCTGAGGGCTTCTACGCGTTGCGCTTCTTGCTCGGCGTCGCCGAGGCCGGATTTTTCCCAGGCATTTTGGTGTACCTAAACCGCTGGTATCCAGCCAGTAGGCGCGCACAAGTAACCGCGTTGTTTGCCATTGCCGTGCCGCTGGCCGGGGTCGTCGGTGGCCCGTTATCGGGCGGTATCCTGCAAGGCTTTCATGATGTTGGGGGCCTGCGTGGGTGGCAGTGGATGTTCCTGATTGAAGGCGCGCCAGTTGTGCTTCTCGGCTTGCTGGTACTCAAGGTATTGCCCGACAACTTCGAGTCAGTTAGCTGGCTCAGCAACCAGCAGAAAGACCAACTGCGCGCCCAACTGGCTAGCGAAGAGCAACGCAAATCCATCATCTCGTTCGGCGGAATACTGCGAGATCCTCAGGTCTGGCTGCTGGTGGGCATCTATTGCGCGGTCATGTTGGCGGTCAACACGCTAGCTTTCTGGATGCCTACACTGATTCACAGCTCCGGGATTGGCAGCGATGGCAAGGTCGGCCTGCTCAGTGCTCTGCCCTATCTGGCAGGCTGCGGTTTCATGATCGCCTGCGGACGCTCATCGGATCGGCGCCGCGAACGCCGGTGGCACTTGAGTGTGCCATTGCTCATGTCAGCCCTCGGTATCGCCGTAGCCGGACTTTTGCCTGACGATCCCTTCATGGTAATCGGCGGATTGGTGATTACCGGTATGGGCGCGAGCGCCGCACTACCGATGTTTTGGCAGCTGCCTCCCGCATTCCTGTCAAACAGCACCCAGGCGGCGGGCATCGCCTTGATCAGCTCTCTGGGAAGTATTGCCTCGTTTCTGACACCCAATCTGATTGGCTGGATGCGTGACACCACCCACAGCGCCAGCCTTGCCCTCTACGTCCTCGCGACCTTGATCGTCGCAGGCGCCTTCCTGGTGCTGCGCACGCCTGCCGCCATCGTCAATCCTCATTAAGAGATCCACGTCATGCTCGATCAAGAATTCATCCAGCAAGCCGCTGCTCAACTGGACAACGCCGAACGCTCTCGTGAGCAAGTCGGGCAGTTCTCCCTCGCGCATCCACAGATCACCATCGAAGATGCCTATGCCATTCAGCGAGCCTGGGTGGCGCAGAAAATAAAGAACGGACGCAAGCTGGTGGGGCACAAGATTGGCCTGACCTCTCGGGCCATGCAGGTTTCATCAAACATTACAGAACCGGATTACGGGGCGTTGCTTGACGACATGCTGTTCGACGAAGGTACCGATATCCCCTTCAACCGTTTTATCGTGCCGCGCGTTGAAGTGGAGCTGGCATTCATTCTCGGCAAGCCGCTCAAAGGCCCAAACGTCACTATTTTCGATGTACTGGATGCTACCGAATGGGTGATCCCCGCCCTGGAAATCATTGACGCGCGTATCCAGCAGATCGATCCCGAGACCAAAGCCACGCGCAAGGTCTTCGACACCATTTCCGACAATGCGGCGAACGCGGGAGTGGTCATGGGTGGCCGTGCTGTGCGCCCTCATGAGGTCGACCTGCGTAAGGTGCCCGCTGTCTTGTACCGCAATGGCGTGATCGAGGAATCAGGAGTTTCTGCCGCCGTGCTCAATCACCCGGCGAAAGGTGTCGCCTGGCTGGCCAACAAGCTCGCACCTTACGATGTCACGTTACAACCGGGGCAAATCATTCTGGGCGGGTCGTTTACCCGTCCAGTGGCCGCCAGCCCAGGCGATACCTTCCATGTCGACTACGACATGCTGGGCTCCATCTCCTGCCGCTTCGTCTGACTCCTGGAGGATTGATTCATGGATATGCCCATCAACACATTCAAGCAACGCCTGAAAAGCGGCAAAGCGCAGATCGGCCTTTGGCTCGGCCTGGCCAACCCTTACTGCGCGGAGCTGGCAGCCAATGCCGATTTCGATTGGCTATTGATCGACGGCGAGCATGCGCCCAATAACGTACGCAGCATGCTTGGTCAACTACAGGCGATAGCGCCCTACGCCAGTCATCCGGTGATCCGCCCTGTCGCTGGCGACACAACGTTGATCAAACAAATTTTGGACATCGGCACCCAGACCTTGTTGGTGCCGATGGTCGAAAGCACCGAGCAAGCGCAAGAACTGGTGCGCGCCGTGCGCTATCCACCCAGTGGCGTGCGCGGTGTAGGTAGCGCATTGGCACGGGCGTCACGCTGGAACACCGTGCCCGGATACCTGGACAAGGCTGACGAGCAAATATGCCTGCTGGTGCAGATTGAAAGCCTCAAAGGCTTGGCCAATTTGGATGCCATCGTCAACGTCGAAGGCGTTGACGGGGTGTTTATCGGCCCCGCCGACCTCAGCGCTGCCATGGGCCATCGTGGCAATCCGGGCCATCCCGAAGTTCAAGCAGTCATTGAAGACACGATCATTCGAATCCGCAATGCGGGCAAAGCACCCGGCATTCTCAGCGCTGACGAAAAACTGGCCAGGCGCTACATCGAGCTCGGCGCGGCATTCGTAGCGGTGGGCGTCGACACCACTGTACTGATGCAAGGCCTGAAAGCACTGACAAGTAAGTTCAAAAATACCCCGGCCACCATCAGTACCGGTGGCGTTTACTGATTTCAAGTCAATTTCAAACACTCACTGCTGGCGGTCGTTTTTGCCAGCAGTGATCATCCAGAGATCAACGTTTCAGTGACTTCAAATCGTTGAGCAGCACCAACAACGTCTGCAATTTTTCCGCGCCGAAGCCTTCCTGCAAGCGCTCATAGTTCTCTTCCATGCGCCCCCTCATACTTTCAAAACAGCTATCTCCGGCAACGGTCAGTTTCACCAGCACTCGACGCTGGTCGTGTTCTGAGCGCCGTCGTTCGACCAGCTCTGCGGCTTCCATCCTCGCCAGTACCCCGGTCATGCTGGGCTTGAGAATACACGCCAAGTCCGCCAAGCGATTGATCTCCAGTTCGCCCTGCTGACTGAGAATCCGCACCACCCGCCATTGTTGTTCAGTGAGGCCAATATCCTTCAGGGAGGGCCGGAAAAAGCTCATGGCGACTTCACGGGCCTGGAGCAAGTTGAGTGTTAGAGACTGTCGGTGCTTGGGCATTTAAGAACGACTCGAATTTAGTTAGCATATTAACAATCTTATCACGCCGATATAGCCATAAAAATTCTCACCCTCATATAAAACGGCGCCTCTGGCGCCGACTAATTTGATTGCAATCTAAATCAGGTCAGAGCCTGATAACCGTTTTCAGCACGGTCTTGAAGGTTTCCAATTGGTCGTTGCTAAATTGACTGAAGACTTTTTCCTGCTGTTCACGGGCTATTGACCACAATCCTTCCGTTTCATCGATACCTTTAACCGTCAAATGCAAGTGCCCATCTTCTTCACAGACCAGACCTTTACGAGTGAGATTGGCAACGGCCTCCTCGATTTCCCGCACGGGCATCGCCACCTCGCGCTGCAGATCGGTGAGGCTTAGACCCGCATCACTTTCAAGCACCATCAGCATACGTGCCTCACTGGTTCGTAAACCGGTGGACAATTGTCGGGGCTGATAGCTTGCTTGATAAGCGCGAAGCGCCTGAGTCATAAGGTAGTAAAGATTATGGTTCAGCCGCCCTTGGAAGTGGCTGCTGGGCGGCTGACCTTCACCACTCTTGGTCATGCGCGTGTGCGGCAGCACCATGGAGTAGGCACCCTGGTGGTACAGCAACGGTGAACGACCAAAATCATCGAAAGCCACCACCTTGCCAATCATGATCCAATGATCACCACCGTCCACCTGCTGGTATTTTTCGCAATGAAAACGCGCCGAGCAGTCAGCGAACACTGGCGCCCCGCCCTTGCCTGTTTCGAATTCGACCTCTGCAAAACGGTCATCCTTTGGACGGGCGAAATTGTTCGAAAGATCGATCTGATCAGCAGCGAGTACGTTCACGGCAAAGTGTGTAGCTTCTTCAAACACGTCGTGACTTGAAGAGCGCTTGTCGATGCTCCACAGGATCAACGGCGGATCTAGCGACACCGAGTTAAAGCTGTTGGCCGTCACCCCCACTTTGCGGCCGTTCTGATCGGCGGCTGTCACTACTGTCACGCCGGTGGCGAAGTTACCTAACGCGCGGCGAAATGCACGCGCATCGAAGGCGGAAGAAACGGCAATCTCATTAATATCGGACATGCAAGACTCCCGAGCACGCCTTGGGGCGCGCTCTAATTATTTTTATGAGGGGCTTGTGGCTTGGCGGCGAACGGCCTCAGGCCATTGAGGGGTCGGGCTCAAGACCCATCAGTTCGCGACCGAGTATCTGTGCACAGACGTCATAGTCGGTGTAGGCATGCGCACCCGTAAGATGCGAATCGCGGAACAAGCGTTGCAACTCGTTGGTTTCAAACCATGCACCGCCGCCGGCCGCTTCCATCAGACGGTCCACGGCCTGGATACACATCTTTGTGGCATAGCCCTGATTGGTACGCCAGAACGTGAGCGTGGTACGGCTTGGGTATTCGTGGCGCTCACTGTAATCAGCAATCTCTTCCCAGCTTTTTTCCAGCAGCGCTCGGGCGGCTGCAACCTGATGCGTGGATTCTGCCAGGCGCATCAATGCCGGGGTGGCTGCGCCGACAGCGGCACCGGTGTAGGCACGGACGCGGTTGCGGGTTTTCTCACGGAAAACATCCAGCATGCGCTCGGCAATACCCAGGCTGACAGTCGAGAAGCCGCTGGCAAAATAAGGCCGATAAGGGGCGAAGAAAATCTTGCTGTCCGGATACAGACCAAAGCCCGCCGACTTGCCTTCGATCATGTCCCTGGCTTTCTGGATTCGGTGCTCAGGCACGAAAGCATTCTTGACGATCAGGGTTTTGCTACCGCTGCCACGCATACCAACGGCAAACCAGTCATCGCGAATTTCGTAGTCACTGCTTGGCAGCACCGCGAAACAATAATCCCGAGTGCCTTCGGTATTCTCGCGAAAGAATCCCATGATGGCCCATTCGGCATGATCACAGCCTGAACTCCATCCCATCTCACCACTAAAGGTGACGCCTCCCTCCACCTCCTCGGTGCGACCAAAAGGCGCGATGCTGCTGCTGGCAGTAGCATCGGGGTCATTCCCCCAAACCTCATCCTGCAGCTTGCTGGAAAACATTGCGATTTGATGACTGTGAGTACATAGAAGGCTCATGGCCCAGGCAGTGCTGGCACAGGAACCGGCCAACAATGCGATGCAGTCGGCAAACTGAGGCAGGGAGATCTCCATGCCGCTGTATTTTTTCGGCTGCAACGCATGGTGCATACCAATGCCTTTGAGCAAGGCGATATTTTCGGCGGGAACATAACGCGCGCGTTCGGCCTCGAAGGCATTAGCCGCGATAATAGGCAGAACGCCTTTCAGGTCTTCCAATAGCGGGTTTGGAGTTTTCATGGGCGGTCTCTTTATTATTGGATAGTAGCGCTCCGCTCAGCAAGCACCTGTGAATCGCGCCGGAAGGCACCGTACGCCAGATGGCAAGCAGGTAAGCGGGGAAATACCATTCCAGTATGAGGTGCTGGAACAGGACGAAAAATGCACGTTACAAACAGAAGATTGCACTTTTCATAGAGGCTCTTATCGCAACGAACAAAAAGCGCAAACGAGCCCGGAGGGGGTGACTCACCGACACAGGTGACAAATCACTCCTTGCTTGCTTACTCGCGTCGCTGACTGCCCGACAAAGCTCCCGCCCAAAAGAAGCTGAAACATACGAAACGCTGTGAGTCGAATAAATCTAACCAAATCGGAGAATTGCCGCCTACAACACCACCCTCAATTTAAGCTATGAAGACCCGCGAATATTCGGCAAAACTGGCTTAATCGTGATCAAAGGCTTTCCTACGACATGGATTTAACCCGGGGTAGAAATTATTCAACACAGGCAATATACTGAACACTACGTATACTAATTAATGTCTTGACGAGAGCCATCCTGGGCTTTTGTTTTTCAGAACAAATGTACCTGGGTAAGGGATCTTGAGAATGTCGATTAATAAACCCGCATCGACCACAAAATCGGTAGTGGGTCGCCCACGTAGTGAAGCTACGCGCCGTCAGATCCTGGACGCTACCATCAGTCTCCTGCAGGAAAAATCCATTCAGGCAATCTCAATCGAGGCGATAGCACGAGAAGCTGGCGTTAGTAAATCGACCATATACCGGTGGTGGGACTCTAAAGCGTTAGTCGTCATTGACGCGTTCATAGAAAATCAGATGTTGAAGACACCCTTGCCACGAGAACTTGGCCCGAGAGAGGCAATTGCTCAGCACTTCCGCTCCCTTGTGGACCAATATTCTGGTTGGGCCGGCCGATTGGTCGCACAAATTCTCGCGGAAGGTCAGTCATCTCCCTCTACTTTACGAGATTTTCGAGAGCGGTTTCATTATGGAAGACGCGCAATAATTCGAGAAACTCTAGAAGAATGGAGGGTTAGCGGCGAGATATCTCCCGATACGGATATCGAGATACTGATGGATTTGATTTACGGAGCCGTTTACATGCGACTCATGATTGGACACGCCCCACTTAATCAGGAGTTTGCCGAGTCGCACATAAACTTTGTGTACCACTTACTGGGTGTCAATAAGACTGACTCCGAGACCTAGCCGTTGATCAAGTTCAGTACGTAAGCTTGACTTGATCGGATACCGACGTCGAGTCATTGGTTACGAACACCCCGCTCGTCTCGCTATAAGACTTATCGAAGTGCTCGTCCCAATTGGGTCATTTCTTCCGCGTGGCGCGGGCAAGCTTGTCGGCAACGCCCATCAGCACTTTGTTACCCGCTACCCAGACGCCCAGGTTCTGAGCCGGGCTGGAACGTTTAGCCTTCGGATCCTCGCGCCCCATCTCCGGGTTCTTATGACAGGCAACCGGTGCGTTGAGTATCAGCCTGCGCAGACAGGAATTAGAATGGTCGCACCACACGATCTCAGCCTCACGGCCTTCGATAACCTTCACCGCATAATCAGGGTCGGCCAGCATCTGCCGCGCCAGCATGCTTGCATCGACATCACCGTCCCAAATTGCCGCCGCCRCTTGCCGGGGGTCTGGTGTACTGGATAGGAACAGGAGCACCCCGCTTCCTAGTGCCTTGCGGAAGGCCTCCGGCCCCCCGAGAGTCAGCATGTTGCCGGAAGAACTTGGCACATTGTCACGCATCGACTCGTAGTTGCCCTCGCTTAGCGAGATGAAGTCCAGGCCGACCTCGGCGATGTGCGCTGCCACTTCAGCGTAACCCTCAGGCCCCTGGCCGCCGGGCATATGGTCATTCACACTCATGCGCACACCCACCGGATAATCCGGGCCGACTTCGGCGCGCACCGCTGCAACCACGTCGCGCAAGGCTCTTGCGCGATTGGCAACCGAGTCGCCATATTCATCGGTGCGCTGATTGGCCAGCGGGGACAAAAAGGACGAGTAGAAGTAGCACATGTGTGCGCCAATCTCGACGCCATCGAAACCACAAGCCTTGGCTCGGCGTGCACCGCTGACGACGCTCGCCTCGATGTCCTTGATCTCCTGGATGCTGGCCTCGTGTGGCACCGGTGTGATTCGGCCGCCGGGGATGTAGAGATGGTTGGGCAAGCCACCGGCCCCCAGGTTCACCGGCTTCGGGCTGGCCGCCAAAATCCACCGGCCGTTTCGCGGCACGCCCATGCGGCCGAAACTCGGAAACAGCTGCGCGAACACTGCCGCACCGCTTTCATGTACGGCGTCTGTCAGGCGCTTGAGATCATCGACAAATTCGTCCTTGTCAAAGCGCAGGTTTGGCGCAAACGGTGACTCGTTCCAGGCGCGTTCGCTGCATACCGATCCGCCAACGATGGCCAGGCCAACTCCGCCCTGCGCGCGGCGCTTGAGGAACGCAATGGTCTGCTCGCTTGGGCGGCCGTCTTCGGTTGGGCGAAGTACCGCCATCGGCCCGAGGATAATGCGGTTTTTGATTTGCAATCCGTTGATCTGCAGCGGGCTTGCCAGCACCTTGGCTGCATTGAGGGTATTCATCGAAATGTTAGTCATGGTCAACACTACTCTTGCCTGTACAGGATCGGCCTGCCGGGCTCAGTCATCTGAACCCGACTCGACTTACATGATTGAGCTAGCCCCACCGTCCACAGGGATATTGATCCCAGTGACCCATTTAGATTCATCAGAGGTCAGGTAAAGGCCAGCCCAAGCGACAGCGATCGGCTCGCCTGGCTTACCGGTCAGGGTGCGCTCCACGATCGGAGCCACGGGTGCTTTGTCACCAAACTCCCGATACATCGCCTGAACGGGCGGGGTGTTCATCACACCAGGGCTAACCGAGTTAACCCTTACACCAACAGCAATGCCTTCTGCGGCCAGTTGGCGCGTCAAGGCAAGGACCGCCCCCTTCGCCGCGGCATGCGCAGCCTGCGGCAGCGTTCTCGCTCCCTGCATGCCAGCACCGGAGCCGATATTGACGATGGCACCTTTGGACTTCACCAGATGTGGCCAGGCAAGCTGACAAGCACGCCAGACAAGATCAAGTTCATTCTGGATAGTGAAGACATAGTCAACGTCGCTCTGCACCGCAAAAGGCGCAAAGCGCGGCAGACTGGCATTATTGTAGAGCGCGTCAATTCGGCCATGCCGAGCGACAGCACCATCAATCCAACGCGCTACATCCTCGCGATCGCTGAGGTCGACAGGCGCAACCACGTCGATGGAATGACCATCGTTTTCAACCAGTTTTGCGGTTTCTGCGGCCGTCTGCGGGTTGATGTCGCAGCCGACGACGATCGCGCCTTCGCTGGCGAACAGCCGAGCAGTCTCTCGCCCCATCCCGCTACCAATGCCGGTCAGTAACACGACCTTGTCTTGCAATCGCTTGCTCATACCAATCCTCTAGTAAGGGACTTCATATTATTGTTGTTTTCCATCACGCCTTACGGGTACCAAAGCGAAAGCAGAGGGCGGACGAAAGACCCAATATCAACGCCACCCAGCCCAAGCTGCCATAGCCAACATGCAGGGCGAGCACGCCCCCAAGGAGTGGGCCAGTAGCCGAACCCGCCATGACCATCACCGGGGTGGCTGCGACCACGCGACCGGACGGATCCAGTCGCGCCAGCACCCCGAACGCGAACACATGGGTAAATGTAACGACGGCGATGAGAACCGAGGTTGCAACGATGTAAACCTCGTAACCACCGAACTGGGTCACAGCGACAGCTGCAGTGGCTTGAATCAGAGGGCCAGCCACGACTACGCCCGAGGCCGGCAAGTGGCGTTCGAGAATGCTAGAAAGGGCGACAGGTACGAGATTCACGAAGCCACTGATGACAAGCACCGTGGTGATCTGCGCCGGGCTGAATCCGTGCCAGCCCCCTACTCGCTCGATGAAGCCGAAGACCATCGAATGACTCACCATCAGTAGACTCACGCCGGCGATGCCGAACCACACTCGCGCAGGCAACTTGGCGAGCGTGGATCGATCTTGCTGGGCCGTACGGGCGACGTTCGGAAAAGCAAGCAGTGCGGCCAGTGCGGCAGTGAACATGATGCCCGACATTGTGTAGAAGAATATGTTCGGGCCGATCTTGCCCACTAGCGGAGGCAGCGTCGCCATCACCAGGATGGACACCAGGCTCAGCGAACTAAAAGCCATTGCCGCTGCGCGGTGCGGATTGGCAGTACCACCCATCGTCCCGTGAACTATCGACAGGCCGCAGCCGACCGCCAGACCTGCGACGACATGCGCCGAAGCCAAAAGGACATAGCTGTCACTTACGCTTGCCATGCTGGCGAAGGACATACCAGCCACTGCATAAGACGCCGATGCCATGCGCTTGCGGTTGAGTCGGGATAGTTTTGGTGCGATACACAGACTGCTAAGCACGACCGACCCCAGAAAAAGAGTCAGCAGGAAACCCGCACGCTGCGGATCAAGTGCCAGTTGGCCGATCAGGACGATTCCGACCCAGATCGGCAAAGTGGTGATATCCATCAGGCCAGCGCAATGCCCGATGACGAGCGCTGCGGTACCGTTGCGGGAATCCCTCTGGTTGCCAGCAGCCTTGGTCAGGGTCTCAGAAGCAGAATGTGAGTTCATTGGTCTTTGGCCTTTAGGTAGTCGACGAGCAATTCAAGGTCGGCGTCGGTTATTTCGGTTTTACGAAATGCCGGCATGATCAGTACGCCGTTGCGAACGAAATGTTTGATGAAGGCCGGGGGCATGTCAGTGCGGTCTTCCAGGGCAGACGGTAAGCTGCCGCCGTACTTGGCCGTCAGCGAAGCAGTGCCGGGCATGCGTGGCGCTGCGGCGTGACAGATCGCGCACCACTGATCGAAAATCGGCTTGCCAGGATGCGCCGACACAGCTTGTCTGGCCGGCTCGGAGGCGACCGCCAGACCAGCCATGCATGCCAGCATCATCAGCACGATGAGACGGATCGTCTTCATTTGGCGTCCTTCCTCAAGTGCCTAGGCCAGATGCCGTAGCGGCCCGGCGAAAGAGTTCCGTTAGGATCGATGGCGTCCTTGATGACCTCGTTCAAGCGCAGCAGGCTGTTGTTGTTGTACGAATACAGGCCCATGGCCTGGTCCTGGAATTCCGGGTGGCAACGATATTCGCCCCAGCCATGCTGTGCGCCGATATCCAGCAGTGTCCGATACGCCTTGATGGAGGCTTTGTTCATCGCCGTATCATCGGTGATCGGGAAGCCCACGATGAAAAGGAAAGCGCGCTCGAAAAACGGCGCAGGCAACGCAAAAGGCCTGAGGTTCCAGATCGGCACGTTCTGCAGCGCAGGCAGGGTGCGGTAAGCCTCTTCGAAGACGCGATTGGCTTCGAGGATGCCTTGCGCAGTCTGTGGAATGACCGGAGAGAACCACATATGGCCGCGCATCGGATGCGGGTTGCCTCCGGCACGCGTGCCCATACCGAAGAAATCCATGTTCGGCACACCCACATCCTGCGGGTAAACCGTCCACTCAGCAGAAGCTTTGCGCGGATCGGTCTGGATCTGGCCAGCCTGAAAGCGCACACCCTTGATCGATTTTACCGCCAGCTCCTGTACTGCCTCCCACTGGGCCTGGATCACCTTCGGTGGTCCGTAGAACTTCAGGTTAAGCACCCAGTAAGGAATGTTGTTGTCCTGCCCATACTTCTGCAGTTCAGCCGAGTAACCGACACTGGCTTTCGCAATCAGATCAGCATGCTGCTTCTGCAACTGCGGCGGACCTTCGTAAAAGGCGTCTACAAGATGTTTCGTGTAATTGCTGATGCCGAGCAGTGGACTGCCCATTTCCGGCGCACCAGAGGCTAACCCGGTGTTCTCGACGTACTTGAGCAATTCCACTACGGCGTGCAGATCGTCATAACGCGCGGCCATCACCATGCCGTGCATGAAGGCCTCGGGTGCCGGCATCAACCAGATGCCCATCTTGGTGACAACGCCGAAATTGGACTGGGAAAAAATGCCGTCCAGGATCGGCCCCATCCCCATCTTGAATTGTCCCCACGTCTGGGAACCGGGTAGCGCTCCCATTCCTGTGCGAACCACCTCCCCATTGGCCAGCACCACCTCCATGCCGCAGTGCGAATCGAAGTGGTTGCGAAAGCGCGACAACGTGTGGCCCACACCATGGTCAAGCGCATTGCCAACCACACTGCCCCAGCCCGGATCGGCGACGTCCAACCACACCTTCAGGCCACGTTCCTGTATGTAGTTATACAGATCGAAATAGCTGACGCCAGGCTCCACGATTGCGTAGCCGTTGCTTTCGCTGACCTCAACGATTCGGTTCATCCGCTTCAGGTCCAGCACAACACTGCCGCCATGATTGGGCGCTGAACCGCCGTAGCCGAGGTTTTTGCCGGTGGAAATCGTATACAGCGGTATGCGGTGCTTATCGGCAATGCGCACGACCGCCTGCACCTCTTCAACCGAACCGGGCGCCACGGCAGCGGATGCGCTTCGATCCTCGGGCGTGTCGCGCAGCGGGGAATAAGAATCACGGTAGGGAAACAGATCCTCGTCCTCAACGAAGACCCATTCTTTTCCGACTACACCGACAAACGCCTTCAGCGCGACGGAAAAAACCTCGGGGGATACATTCGGGGGTGTTCTCATAATTCACGCGATGATCCATGAAACCAAAGGATTGGGCTGGCTCGCCGATACGTCGTGCTGATGCAGCACGACCGTGCGGCGCGACTGGCTGCGTGCTTGTTCCGCAAGGCAATGCCAAACCTCGCGTGTGGTGAGTCCGGCGACAGCGCCACCTTGCTCACGCCAAAACGGCACGAGCGATTCCTGCCAAAGCCTCGTGAGTCCGTTCGTGACTTCAAGCCGCGCACTACCCTTTTTGGCATGCTCAATGGCGAAAGCCAGGCTTTGCGGCAAGCGGCGATCCGTCACGACAAAGCGAACGTCAAACGGACTGGGGTCGAATGGTGTTCGAGCGATCTCTCGGGATGGCTTCGCGAGCGCCGGCAACGCACCCAGCATGGCGAGCGTCGCGGCACTGGCGGTGGACACGAGCAACTTGCGTCGCCCAATTCCGAGATTGAAAATATTGGGGACCGACATGCTCACTCCCCGAAAACGTTGAGGAATGTAGCGGAGCTCTGAACGCCGATTGAAAGACTGAGATCGGCGTCGAGGATCGAGCCGGTGGTATCGCGCGCCGAGGCAGCGCTGACGGGGAAATTTTGGAAATCAGCGGACACGAAGTGCTTGTCGCGTTCAGCCACCTGTTCACTGGTCGAGTGCCAGATGCTACCCACACTGGTAACGGTCGTAACATCGCCTTTCAGGCTCGAACCCTGATGCATGTTTGTCTCCTTCGCGCGTTCTTGTTGTTGTGCCCGTGATGGGCTTCATATGCGCGGAACAAACATATACGATCCGTATCGTTTTGTGCAAGCTTACTTTTTCAATACCGTCAGATGGCAGCCCTCATATGCCTTCGGAGTTAATCCACACAGGCCTTCCACGCTCACCAAGCCAGAACCAAAGCATTTTTTACATTGCTTCTTGAGTGGTCTGTTGGCTACGATCAGAAACGCCTCAGCTTGATTTCAGCAGGCAGCAGCCCCTGCCGCAGAGTGAGCACATGCAGCATCACGCTCCTGTTAAAATTAGACATTTATTAAGGAATACTTTATGCAGGAGAAGTCTTTAGGACGACCACGCAGCGAAGTTACTCGACTGCAAATACTGAATTCGACCATAAAGTTGCTACGCGAGAACTCCATTCAGGCCATCTCGATTGAGGCAATTGCAAAGGAAGCGGGTGTCAGCAAGGCAACCATATACAGATGGTGGGACTCGAAAGCGCTACTGGTCATTGACGCCTTCATTGAGAACCATCTTCTTAAAACCCCACTACCAATTGAACTCGGCCCCAAGAAGGCCATCGCTGTTCATTTCCGTACACTAGTGGAGCAATTTTCTGGTTGGCCAGGCCGAATACTTGCTCAAATCATAGCCGAGGGACAATCTGACCCTTCAGTATTACGAGCCTTTCGAGAGAGATTCCACTATGGGCGACGCGCAATAGTTAAAGAAACACTTGAAGAATGGAAACGCAGCGGTGAAATCCCAAGCGATACCAATGTCGAGTCGCTTATGGACATAATCTATTCAGCAGTCTACATGCGCTTGTTGGTCGGCCACGCGCCATTAAACGAGGAGTTTGCCAAGTCGCATATCGACTACATATACCACTTGCTGGGAGTAACGAACTCAGAAAACTGAACAGCACTGTTTGGCTGCCGATCGTTATAAAAGTATGAATTGACTCAGTCCCAATTCACCCTGAGAGGTGAATCGGGACTTTTTGACAGATAACGTCAACCTGATGCTCTAGATAGGCTGTCCCAAATATTGATAGGTTTTCAGCAATAGAGCCGCCGACTTCTCCCTGTTTTTCAGCGGATCTTCCTGCTCATAGTGACAAAGTTGCAATGACGCGTCACAAATGGTTTTGCATCGTTCAAATCGGCGCTCGCTGTACATCGCCAGTGCCTCGTTAACAGATCGGGTCTTGGATACGCAGTCTGCAAGCACCACGGCATCTTCGATGGCCATGCCACCTCCAGACGTCATATGCGGTGTTGGTGAATGTGCAGCATCGCCGATGAGCACTACGCGGCCGCGGTACCAAGGCGCTGGTACCAGCGTGATATCCAGCGGACGGAAGATAACCTGCCTGGCATCAGTTACCTGTTCAAGCGCTTCCAGTACAGCCGGCGCGGTATATTCGGCAAGGCGTTCGCGAATCATCGCTTTCGCTTGATCCTCTGGTACGCGCAGAGGCTCCACGCTGTTCTCGAGATAAAACAGGTAGCAGCTGTCCTCCGATGTCGGGAAAGAGCCCACTGTTTTACCTGACGGGCTGCGGTACAAACAGAACCCATCAATCTGAGCCGGACGCGGCGCATTGAAACGCCACACACTCTGACCTGCGAAACGAGGTCTGCACTCAGCACCGAAAACCTGATCGCGGAGCTTGGAGTAGGCACCATCCGCAGCCACAACCAAGTCATAGGTAGCCTCGCGACCATCCGAGAATTTAACTTCGACGCAGTCCCCACGGTCGTCGAGATGTTCGATCGTCAACCCTTTATCTAGAACTGCCCCCGCCCCTTGCGCTGCCGACTCCAGGATTCGGGCAAGTTCTGGCCGACGGATGCCACAGCTGGGAGGTGCAGGATCCGAACGCAGGAGTTGACCTGAGGAATCGAATTGCCGAAACGCGTCGAATCGCATACCACTGTCGAGGCATGGCTCCGCCAATCCGATCATGTCCAATGCTCGGACCGTGTTGTGTAACAGGCAAATGCCCGACCCTGCCGAGGGAATCCCCGGCTTGATATCGATGCAGTGGACGTCCACTCCCGCTCTGCGCAGTGCATAAGCTGCGGTGGCACCGCCGATTCCACTGCCTACAATCAAAACGCGTTTAACCTGACTCATTCTTGTCTCCTCTCCGCTTCTTTGGCGGGTGGTAGCTGCGATCTAATGACACAGCCTGTTTGCCAGATCCGATACATCGAAATACGCCTCGGCAAGAGACATCCGCGACCGGGTATAGCCCTCGTATAGTCATCTGTGGCGAGCCTTCAGGCCTCGCACAGTACCGCTTCAAGTGCAGCGACGAACAAATCCACTGGGCAGGACCGTCCAGGCCTTCAACTACCCATCATCCCCGCTTCATGGCGCTCACCAGAAATCAGCGTTGCAAAAGACAAATCAAATCTATACGTTCCGTTTCGTTTTCGCAACCGTACCAAAGCAAACCAATCTTTAGGAAAGTAAGCCATTGACAATGGCAATCTCACCCAATAATACTTTGTGTACGCATCGTTTTGTTAGTGCTGCCTTTAGTTAAGTAACCATCCGTAGCCTGAGTGCGGCTTACGTAGGCCGCCTCGCCCTTTACTTCAACTGTCTCTGCCTTTTTCGGAGCTCAACGCATGACCGCCACTTCCCAGTCCCCCGTGTTCGTTTCAAGCGCTGCCGCGCAGGCCGTTTTCCGTTGGAAAGATGCGATCGCCGCGCTACAGACCGCTTACGGGCAACATTTGCCAGCCAGGGCTACTCCGCCCCGCACCGTTGCAAGCCTTGAAAAAACCTGGCTTCGCACCCTGCCGGCTATTCCGGCGGGCGGACGCTACTTCGGCGCCAAGCTGATGGGCTCGAACATGGGCGATGCGCCACCGGGAATCGAGTACGTCATCGTTCTGTTCGATCGGACGACCAATCGCATCGCCGCTTTCATTGACGCAAACCTGGTGACTGGATTTCGCACTGCAGCTACCTCGGCCGCGGCCCTTGACCGCCTCGCCCCACAGAGGCCTGCACGCCTTGCCGTCATAGGAAGTGGATTGGAGGCTTCGATGCACATCCGCGCCTTCGCCAGCGTCCGCGAACTGACCGAAATTGTCGTCTTCAGCCCGACTCCTGAACGACGCGAAGCATTTGCCGCATCGGCGACACGAGATCTCGGTGTACCCGCCCGGGGTGTTGGCTCAGCACAAGAAGCCGTGGAAGGCGCCGACATCGTGCTGACGGCAGCACGCTCGCGCGATGAAAAGCCGATTCTTTTTGGCGATTGGTTGAAGCCGGGCGCCACCGTCGTTTCGATCGGCTCGACCATCCCGGAGCAGCGTGAAATAGATGTTTCAGTCGTGGAGCGCAGCGACTTGATCATCTGCGACACCCTGGAAGAAGTGCTGGAAGAGACAGGAGACATGCTTGCCGCCCATGCCGCCGGGATCGAATTCCGCCAGAAGGCCTTCAGCCTGTCTGACCTGATGGGCGGCGCCTGCAGTGAACAGTTGAAGCAAGCCAAGGCCCCAATGTTCAAGTCAGTTGGCGGTGGTCTTCAAGACATCGTGGTGGCGGAACTCATCCTGACCAAGGCACTTGAAGCCGGGCTGGCAACACCATTGCCGATCGATTTTGAAACAAAGCGCTGAGCGAACAGCGACGACTATCACCCACCCTGACTGACAGGAGCCTTACATGGCCAATTACAATAAAAAGGACGCTCGAGACTGGGCCCGCGAGAAACTCGTTGGGGTCGCCAACGTTACGATTCCGACAATGACCTCCGACTTCAAGCGCATCAATGAGAAAGCCATTCGCCACGACGTAGAACTGGCAATCAAGCACGGTTTCGTCGGGTCGTTGTCCTGCTCGGAGGTAGCCATTACCCAAGAGCAATACGGTGAGTTCTGTCAAATCATGGCCGATCAAGCAGCCGGCCGTCTCGTGATCGTTCACCACGCGGTGTTCAACACGCTGGAAGATAACATTGAGGCAGTCAAGCGAGCCGAAGCTGCCGGCGCCGACCTTGTGCTGCTTGGCTATCCTCCGTACTTCTATCCGAAGTCCTATGACGAAGTATTCGAGTACACCAAGGCGATCTGCGCCGCGACGAACCTGGGCGTAATAATCTTCCCGCTGCCCGCCTGGGGTTTCAGCCGCTTGCACCCTGCCGACATTCCGCTGGCGGTGCTGCGTCGAATGGTCGACGAGATCCCCAACGTCGTTGCAATCAAAGCCGAAGGCGGACTGCCTTACATCATGTCGGCGATCGAAGTTCACCGCGAGTTCCATGAGGAAGTCGTTATCTCATCTCCGCTTGAGTATGAGTACGTGCCTTTGGCACAGGTGATGGACATCCCTTTCTGTGGAACTAACTACTCCTCTTACTACGGCCCATTGCTTCCACAGATCCACAAGTTGATCCGCGCGGGCAACTACGATGAGGCAACTCAGCTCTGGTACAAAATGGATCCGGCACGCAAAGCGTTTGCAAGCCTGCCAATGGCGGCAAACGGACTTCTCAATCGCATGATGTGGAAATACCAAGGCTGGTTGCAGGGTTACAACGGCGGTCCTATGCCCCACCCTACCCAACGCGTGTACCAACGCGACATGGCGGTGTTACGTAAAGGACTAGAAGCGGCTGGATTGAACCCGACCACTGACCTCGATGAAGCCTTCTTCATCGGTCGTAACTCCATCTGAGGTCTGCCCCATGAATAGCACCGCAACCTTGAATCTGAAAGACCCCGACCTGCTGCGTCAGGCGATGTTGATCGACGGCGAATGGGTCCAGGCAGAGAGTGGCCAGACAATCGAGGTCCGCAATCCAGCCACCGGTGAATTGGTGGCGCGCGTACCAAACGGTGGAGAGTCCGAGACTCGGCGCGCAATCGCAGCGGCCGAACGCGCCATGCGGGGATGGCGCAAGACGCTGCCAAAGGAGCGTGCAAAGGTCCTCCGTAAGCTCTATGAGCTTATGCTTGAAAACATCGAGGACCTGGCGGTCATCCTGACGGCCGAACAGGGTAAGCCCTTGGTGGAATCCCGTGGCGAAATCCTTTACGCCGCAAGCTTCATCGAATGGTTCGGGGAAGAAGCGAAGCGTGTGAATGGCGACATCATTCCGCAGAATGTGGACGGTCGACGCATTCTCGTGCAGAAAGCCCCTATCGGCGTGTTTGCAGCCATCACACCGTGGAACTTCCCCTCCGCGATGATTACACGCAAAGCCGGCCCGGGCTGGGCGGTTGGTTGCGCAGGCGTCATCAAGCCGGCCAGTCAGACACCGCTCTCGGCACTGGCTCTGGCCGTACTCGCCGAGCGCGCCGGTCTGCCTCGGGGTGTATGCAACGTCGTCACAGGCTCGGCCCGCGCAATCGGCGGGGAGCTCACAGCGAACCCGGTCGTTCGCAAGTTGTCCTTCACAGGTTCGACCGAAGTGGGATCGCTGCTGCTGGCCCAGTGCGCTCCGACTATCAAGAAGGCGAGCATGGAACTGGGCGGTAACGCGCCGTTCATCGTCTTTGACGATGCTGATATCGATGCCGCAGTGAAGGGTGCACTTGCCGCCAAGTACCGCAACACAGGCCAGGCTTGTGTTGCCGCCAACCGCATGCTCGTGCAATCGGGTGTCTACGATCAATTCGCGAAGAAGCTCGCGGATGCCGCCGCTGCGCTCAGGGTCGGTAATGGCATGCATGACGGGGTGGTACTGGGTCCGCTCATCAATGAGGATGCAGTGCAAAAGGTCGAAGAGCACATTGCCGATGCGGTGGAAAAAGGGGCACGCATTGCCACCGGGGGCAAACGCCATGATTTGGGTGGTAGTTACTTCGAGCCAACGGTGCTCACCGATGTGCCACGCGATGCACTCATCTTCAACGATGAAACCTTCGGCCCTGTCGCTCCCCTCTTCCGCTTCGATACTGAGGACGAGGCAATTGCGATGGCCAACGACACACCGTTTGGCTTGGCTGCCTATGTGTACGCACGTGACGTCGGCCTGATCTTTCGTGTCGTCGACAATCTTGAGTTCGGCATGGTGGGCGTCAACGAGGGGATGATCTCCACAGAAGTTGCACCGTTTGGTGGAGTGAAAACCTCCGGACTTGGCCGTGAAGGCTCAAAATACGGTATCGACGACTACCTGGAAATCAAGTACGTCGCGCTGGGCGGCTTATAAGCCAGCGATAGTGGGTGAGGTGGTGCATGTTTGTAAAACATGCGCCCCCCACCTACACGCATTAATTACAGAGCTGTAAATTTTTGCTAAATGGACCAACTGACAAGACGTATCACTGGGCTCCACAGCCCTCAAGTCAGCCCTCATCTCGCTCTGCGAGATCGACACAAGTTAGGCATCTCATGCCACAGCCAAAAGCGTGCACTCACCAGGCAATATGATGAGATGCTGGCGTGTAATGACATCCAGATCAGTAATTGAAGTCATGACCCAACTCCTTCTGCATCCACTCCAGGAATCTTCTGACCCGTGGGAAGTTTGCATGCGCTCTCGGGAAAACCAGGTGGTGTGCAGTGATTGTCGCACTCAACTCCGGCGCTACCTCGACCAACGCTCCACGCGCTAGATAATCCTGCGCGAGCAGTGTGCTTTCCAAGGCGAATCCAAGCCCGTGGCTGGCTGCCTCCAGCGTCATATAGGAACGGTCAAAACTCAGGCTGTAAGGCTTTTCTGGGCGCGACAGACCATGTTGAGCAAACAACTGTGGCCACTTTATCAGCGTCGCCTCCGACAGAATCAGGTTGCAGTCCAGCAAATCCGCAACGGCACAGATGGGGCGTTTTTCCAGTAGTTTGGGTGACGCCATAACCGCGATTTTTTCATTGCGCACGGTGCGCACCTCGAAACTTGGCCAGTTGGGCATGCCGTGGCGGATGTCCACATCGATCTTGTCGCGACTGAAGTGCAGCGATTCGTAGGAGCACGAGAGGTTGAGCTGAATATCCGGATGGCTCTGACGAAACTGCTCTAGTCGAGGCATCAACCACAACAGGCCGAAACTGGGCGACGAGTGCAGTCGCAGGCAATCGAGGCTGACATCGCTGGTGGCCCGTTCGGTGGCCACCCCAAAAGCCCTCAGCCCTGAGAGCACCACTCCTTGCGCAACTTGCGACGCTGCACGACCACCATCAGCCAAAAGCGCATCCCGATAGGCCAGCCCGTGATCCCTCAGTGGATCAGTCTTCGCCACGGCAATGAATGCGGGTGCCAATCCGCGGAAATCCTTCGCCTCTAATGGCATGGCACATGGATCCAGGCGGTCTTCCTGATTCGGTAGAGCAAAGCAATCGCCTGCAACGACAGTCAACCGCCAACGGACTTTTTCCGTACCAGCACCCTGTTTATGAAATTGACGGCAGCGGCGAGTGCTTCACGACCCTCAGAAAGAGCCGGCGCATACGCCTGCCAGACATGAAACATACCGGGCCATACCTCCAGTCTGGTGTCCACACCCGCTGATCCGGCGTTTCTCGCCAGACGTACCGCGTCGTCAAGAAGGATTTCACACTCCCCCACTTGAATCATTAGCGGCGGCAAACCGTCCAGGTCAGCCTCCAGGATAAAAGAAGCAGCCTCGACTTGCTCTCCCAGGTAGGCGTCAGCACAGGCTTGCAACTTCTGGGGTGTAAGAAAGCAGTCCACAGCAGCCTTGGCATGGAGGCTTTCTCCGGTGAGAGCCAGATCCACCCAGGGAGAAAACAGCACGACGCAACCCGGCATTTCCATGCCCATGGTCCGGGCCTGAATCAGAGCGGCCATGATGAGTTGGGCTCCCGCCGAATCCCCCACCAATGCGATATCGTCTGCATCTTCGCTGTTCGCGAGCAACGCCGCATACGCAGTCAGAACATCTTGCTGGGCAGCAGGGTATGCATGTTCAGGCGTTAGTCGATAATCAACGACATAAGCCGTGGAAGATGTACCAGCAGCAAGCGTACCGGCGATCCCCTCAAAACCTTCAGCGCTGCCCACCATGAATCCACCTCCGTGGACATAGAGCAGAGAGCGCCGGGAATCCACGCAGGTTACCGTCCGTACAGGCACTCCACCGAGCGTCGACGCCGTGGAGCGGCAATAAGGCGGAGCCGAAAAACGCTTGCACAATTGGTCAAAACCAATGCGAGCCTGCTGCAGCGACCCAGGAGTATTTTCTCTACGAGAGCGAAGCTCATCCCGGATAGCATTCAGTTCGCAAACACTCATTCTTGCCTCCCAGATAAAGCGTGACATGCAGTGTCAGTCAAATATCAAGCACCAGCCTTGGGGACTTGGCACGTGAAACACACTGCAGAATGACCGCATTGGAAGCACGCTCCTCATCGCTGAGGACATAGTCCCTATGATCAATCTCACCGGCTAGTACCCGGCATTCACAAGTACGGCAAAGCCCCTCCCGGCAGGAAAAAGGCACCATTATCCCCGCCTCTTCGAGTGCATCGAGAAGGCTGGTATCAGCTGGCACGGTTAGTTCCATGCCACTACGAGCAAGTTCCACCACGAAGCTTTTGTTCTGTTGTTTTTCAGGAGCACTCGACTGAGGTGCGCTGAACAACTCGAAATGCACCTGGCCGGAAGGCAGGTAAGCCTGTGCGACATCCCGTACCGCATTCATGAGGGGCGCCGGTCCACAGCAATAGAGGTGGTCCGTTGAACTTGCTTGACGAGTAAACGCCTGCAGATCGGGACGACCGGCAGTTTCGTCATCCGAGTGAAACACTAATTTTCCGCCACGAGGAAGATGCTCGATGTAAGCAGCCCGGGACCGGGAGCGGACGCAGTAGAGAAGTTGCCACGGCTTGTCATTCGCATCGCACCAACGAATCATGCTGAGAATCGGCGTAATGCCGATACCGCCGGCGATAAACAAATAAGTGCTTGCGTTGCGTTCCAGCGGGAAGTTATTGCGAACCGCACTAATTTCGAGCAGGTCGCCGACTCGCAGGTGTGCATGAATGAACGCTGAGCCACCCCGTGACGGCTCAGACAATCCGACCCCAATTGAGTAACTTCCGTCCGAGGGATCGTACCGGTGAACGGAGTACTGCCTGATCAAACCATTTGGCAGGCGAACATCAATGTGCGAGCCCGCGTCGGCCACAGGAAGAGGTTGACCGTCCAAGGCCAGCAAGCGGACATCCATAATGGCGTCAGCAGCTTTCACGATCGCCATCACTCGAACGCGGTTCCAGTCGCTCATCTCAGACCTCCTGGATCTTGACGGGATTACTTACCGCCTGCTCAGCCTTATAAGCATTCGCCACTAGCCACCTGAAATACGAAAGAGCAGTATCAGCTCCGATCGGAATCATTTTGAAATCGGAGGTCAGCTTCAACATGCGATCTTGCGCATGAATCATATCGCTGTCTTCCTGGAACGCTGTGACGACCTGGTCGTGGATTGCCAACGTCACCTCGGGGTCATCAATGGCGAAATTATGAGGCTGCGAAAAGAAGTAGTGCGTGGATTCGTCCGTTTCCGGAGTCAGTGCCTGAGTGCTACGGAACTCTGCCGCATTGACGCGATTTCCCGCCTTGGCATTTTGCCCAGTGGGCTGCATCCCCGAATCCATCAGGAAGATGCTCGGCAGCAGGAAGTCGTAGACATTCCAACGATCAACAGGCCCCGGATAATTCTTGATCTTCTGCACAAAAGGTGCCGGCTTAATACCTTCACCCCAACGCGTTACTCGTACGCCGTTTTCCAGCTTTTCGACCTGAGGTATACAGGCCGCATACGCCTCGTCACCGCCCAGAGTGTTCGGATGAACATAGGGCAAATGTGCGAGGTCAAGCAGGTTGTCAGCGATCAGCAGGTAGTTGGTGGTGTAATAGGTGTAACCCTCCAGGCTTCGCCACTCGGGGTGATCCAGCCAATGTGTATCAGGGATCAGGGACGGATCCGCCAGGCTGGCATCACCCACCCAGATCCAGATCCACTTGTGCTTCTCCACAACTGGGAATGTGCGCACCTTAGCCTGCGGAGGAATGCGCTCTTGTCCGGGTATTTCGACGCAGCGCCCCGTCGTATCAAATAGAAGACCATGGTACATACACCGAAGCTGATCGCCTTCCAGGCGCCCTTTCGATAGTGGAGCGCCTCGGTGACAGCAACGGTCTTCGAAAGCCACCATTTTTCCGGTGGTATCACGCCATAGCGCTACTGGCACGTTAAGAATCGTTCTTGCGAGAAGCTCGTCGACCGGAATCTCACTCGACCAAGCAGCTACATACCAAGCGTTACGAAGAAGCATGACGTCGACCTCATTTCTTGTTTTTGTTTTTGAAACTTTCCTTGCTGACGCCATGCTAGAGGCGGATCATGTATGCGCATAGATCATGGAGCTAATACAGATCATGCACGCCATTCATGGTAAGAAATTCGACTTGAACCTGCTGCTCGCGTTCGACGCGCTTCTGCGAGAACGCAATGTATCTCGAGCAGCAGAGCATCTTGGCTTGACGCAGAGCGCCATGAGCCATGCACTACGACGTCTACGGGAGTTTTATGAAGACCCCCTCTTCGTCCGTATTGGCGATGCGATGAAGCCGACGCCTTTCGCAGAGGAGATGGGGGATTCAGTTCTGGAGATCGTATCCGCCGTACAGCACAAGCTGTTGGCGCAGGCCAGTTTCACCCCTATGTCTTCCACCAGGGTCTTCAGCCTTTGTATGACGGATATGGGCGAGTTGGTATTTTTGCCCCGGCTGATTTCAGAGCTTCAGAAAGTGGCCCCCCATTGCCGAATACGAACGTCGCAGCTACCCACCGAGCATATAGCGAACTCACTGGAGAGAGGTGATACAGACCTGGCTATAGGGTCACACTACATCCAGGACCCTAACCTTTTTCAACAAGAACTGTTTACGCACTCTTTTTGCTCTATCGTCAGTTGCACGTACCCTGGCAACGAAGTTAGCCTTGAACAATTCCTTGGCATGAAACATGTTTCCGTCGTACTTTCAGACAGAAGTACACGCTACGACCAATTCATCGACGAACTGGGTCATCAACGACAAATTTACCTTACAACTCCACACTTTATAACGGTCCCGATGATACTGGAGAAAAACCCGAATCTAATTGCAACCGTGCCCAGTGAACTGGGGAAAACGTTCCTACGCTACAACGCGGTCAAGGTAATAAAAACCCCGATTAAGTCCCCCAGCTTGCACCTGCGACAGTATTGGCACCCGCGCCATCATCATGATCCCGGAAATATATGGCTTCGCCAGTTGGTCAAGCTTCTTTTCGACAGGTATATGAGTTGAGGGGCGTGATATTGGCGCAATCTAATCATCCCCTCACTTCAATGATTGCGATAATTTACGAGGATAAAACTACTCTTAGTGAATAGGGAAAATGACGAAATTTCACCGATATGATTTTAGAATTGATCGCTAACTAACTATGTGGGCCTATCTGATTCAGCCGACAGGGGCTGAAGCAAGTTTTGTTTGGGGTATGCGCGAGCGGGCTCGCTCCCCACAGATTATGCGCTAAACCTGTGAGAGCGAGCCCGCTCGCGAAGAGGACGTTAGGGCTGCCGCCAAAAAATCCGGATCAGAAGTAATAACCGATGTTCATGTACAACTGGTTTTCCCACTGGTTACTACCACCAGCCCCCAGACTCTGGGTGAGGCTGCCGCCACCGATGACCGGATCATTCTTGCCGTACAACCATTCCGTGGCGATCCACAGTTTGCTGAGGGAGAACGAGGTGCCGAAAATCATCCGTTGCGAGGTTTTGAAATCGTCGGCGGATTTATCGAAGGCGCTGTAGTTGGCGTACAGCTTCACACCGCTGATCTGATCGAACAGGTACTTGCCGCTGACGTCGTAGCTCACATCCGCCACGTACAAGTTGCCGCGACTGGCGACGTTGAAGGTGCCGTCGTAACCGCCGAAAGTCACCAGTTCATCGGTGCCGGGGTTGCGCGGGGACATCTGCTGTCGCGCGGCTTGCAGTTGCACGCCCCACGGACCGTTTTTGCCGATGTAGTGCACCGCCATGGCATTGCGCCGGCCATCGTTGTTGGTGTCGCGGTTCTCCAGGGACGAGGTCAGGCCGGAGATCCCGACTTCGGACTTCCACGGCCCCAGGTCCAGCGCCTTGGCCACCCGCAGGACCACTGTGTTGCGTTCCTGGTTGTTACTGCCGTCGGTGACATAGCTGTCCGCTTCGGAGACCACGGTGGAGTAGGTTTCACCGTTGCTGGTGCCTTTGCCCTGCCAGGCCGGGCGCAGGTAATAACCGGCCTGAACATTCCAGTCGCCGCTTTGCTGGATGTACTTGGCACCGACTTCTTCGATGTCTTCCAGTCCTATGACGCTGCCCAGGGTTTGATAGAACGTGCTGCCGAAGTACGGCTGCAAACCGAACGGCAGCTGGTTCAGGCCGACCTGGACCTGCTGGTCGGGGTTGAACTTGTAGCCGATCCACGCCAACTCGGCGAACTGGACGTCACCGACATTATTTGTGTACTTGTAAGGGTAGGCTCGACCGTAGAAACGGTACTTGGCTTCGCCAATCCAGGTGTCGGAGTTGTACTTGGCGCTGAGGATCGCGGTGTCGAAGTTGAACGTCTGGATGTCGCGATCCGGGTCATAGTCCCAACGCGCCCGGACGGCACCACCGAGATCAAGGTTATCGGTAACCTGGATCGCCATCGCAGGGCTGGAAAGGGCGCCCAATAGCGCCAGTGGGGTCAATGAGCGCAAGGCCCGGGTTGTATTCAAGTTCATGGTCGCTCCGTCTCTTCTCTAGGTCTTATTTTTGGCAACAGCTATCCCGGCCACGGCAAAAGCGCGGTCTGGATAAAAGGGGTAAGGCCCGCCAGGACGAAGGCTGTTAACAGCGTCCAGGTGCGGGCCGGGAGGGTCAGCCGCCGGCGGCCTGCAGGGTCTGGGTGTAGCTATGCAGAGCCTGTATATGGCACCTCTTCATTAAGGCTGGGAGGTGTCTGACAAGCCGCGGTCATTCATACTCCCGCGTCAGCTGCGTTGCAGTTCTTCAACTACTGCCGCACAGGCACGGAAGGTATTCAACGTCCACTCTGGATTGATAAAGTCCGGCCAACTGGAAAGTTTTACGATTGCCACTTCAGAGGCTGGATCCCAATAGATACTCTGCCCAAATACTCCGCGCGCCGAGTAGGTACCTAGTTCACTGTCCAATACCCAGCACTGATTACTGTATGCCGCGCCAGGAAAGCTCTTGACGTAAAAGCCATAGAGAACTTCAAAAGCCGGTGTGGAACCACGGCCGCATTCACGCACAAACTCCTCTGGAACAATCTGCTGGCCGTTGAAACGCCCCCCCTGCAGATACATTTGGGCAAAGCGCCCCAGATCACGCAGCGTGGCGCTCATCCCGCCATCGGCCAATGCAGTTCCAACGCTATCGAGGGTGATATTCGCGTCTTGCTCTGCCCCCAGTCTTGACCAGATTTCCCGGCTCAGTAAAACGGGCAGCCGCTCGCCGCAAGCCCGCTCACAAACCCAGGCCAACATGTCGGTATCCACTGAGCGGTACTCAAAGTACTGGCCATGCTCACGGTCCTTACTCAGCGACTTCAACAAACCATAAATGCTGTCAGGTGACTCTCGCTCTCCCCGTTCACGCCAACCCGAGGCGATATCCAACTGAATGAATTCAGCATCAGGATCGGTGTAGTCCTCCCTGAATCTCACTCCCGTGCGCATATCCAGCAGATCCTGTACCCGAGCGTCGCCATAACCGCTTGCCGAAAGCTCGGGCACATAGTCGCTGACACGCGCTTGGGGATCGATTCTGCCCTGGCCGATCAATCTGCCGACCAGGCTACCGACGACGGTCTTGGATACCGATTGCAACAGATGCAACGTGTGCGGCTGCATACCGTTGAAATACTGCTCCGAAACCACCTTGCCTTGATGAAGCACCAAAAAACCATCGGTGTAGCTATCGGTCAAGAAGGTCGCCAGATCGGTTTGTCCGCCATCGACCCGCTGGAAACGTACGTCGTCCAGTGAGCGTTCGTTGCGCTCGAGTTCGGTGACCGGCTCGGGACTGCGATGAATAGCGGCCACCGGAAACAACTGGCTGATGTGCTGAAACGACCAGCGGTTATAGGGCGGACTGTCCCAATTATGCAGGCCGACTTGCTTTTCCCGGGGCGGCGGATAGCCCTGCATCAAACTTAGGTCCTGATAACCAATGCCGGGAGCGGTCATGTCTTTTTTATTGTACATAGGGGTTCAGCTCTCATCGTTCAGAGGGTGGTGGCAAGAAAAGCGGTGGCCGTGATCCTGGGTCTCGGCTGGCACCTCTCGGCGACAACGCTCACTGGCCCGCGGGCAACGGGGCGCGAAGTGGCACCCGGCAGGCCGGTTCAAGGGGCTGGGGATCTCGCCACTCAGGATTTGCAACTGGTCACGGCGCTCCGGGTCGATGGAGGGCACTGAATTGAGCAGCGCACGAGTGTAGGGATGACGCGGTCGGCCGAACACCTGTTCCACAGGCCCGGCCTCGACGATGCGCCCCAAGTACATCACCAGCACCTGCTGCGCCAGATACTCGACCGTCGCAAGGTCGTGGCTGATAAACAGGTAGCTCAGGCCATTGTCGGTCTGCAGCGTCTTGAGCAGTTGCAGCACCTGGGCCTGGACCGACACGTCGAGCGCTGCCGTAGGCTCATCGAGGATCAGCAGTTTTGACTCCAGCGCCAGGGCCCGGGCGATAGCGATACGCTGCAACTGACCACCGGAGAATTCATGGGGATAGCGTTCCATGTGCTCCTCGCCCATCCCTACATTTCCCAGCAGCGTGAGAATGCGCGCGTGCAAGGCGCTACCGCGCAAACCAAAGGCAACCTTCAGCGGCTCGGCAACAATCGCCTTGATCGTCATTTTCGGGTTCAGCGAGGCGTACGGGTTCTGGAACACCATACTCAAGCTCCTGCCCCGCGCCCTGGCATCAGTGGGCAGCGGCCGACCTTCGACCAGAATTTGCCCACTATCGGCTGGCAGCAGACCGAGCAAGGTCGCGGCCACCGTACTTTTGCCACAACCGGATTCCCCCACCAGCGCGACCGTCTCACCGACCTGCACCTCCAGGCTGATGTGGTCAATGGCGGTCACCAGGCCATCGCGGCTGGCGTAGGTCTTGTGCAACTGATTGACGCTCAACAGTGCGGGCTGTTTGTTGTTATTCATAGCCGTTTACCTTTCAAAGAAGCCTCACACCTTGACCAATATGTTGTGGCAAGCTGCCCAGTGCTCCTTGCCGATGACAACCCTCGGCGCAGCGTGATTGCAGCGTCCGGTGGCGCGTTCACAACGTGGGTTGAAGGCACAGCCAGCCGGGGGAGCCGCCATGTTCGGCACCTGCCCCGGGATGAAGCCCAGGGGCTGGGGTCCCTGCCCCAACTTGGGCACGGTGCCCATCAACTTCAGGGTGTAGGGGTGTGCAGGTCGCTTGAACACCTCGCCCACCGGACCGCTCTCCACCACTTCGCCGGCATACATCACCGCCACCCGGTCACAGAGCGAAGCCACTACCCCCAGGTTGTGGGTGATAAACAGAATCGCCAGGTCCTGCTCCCGTGCCAGTTTGCGCAGCAGGGCGATAATCTGCGCCTGCACTGTGACGTCCAGCGCCGTGGTCGGCTCATCGGCGATCAGCAGTTTTGGCCGACAGGCCAGCGCCATCGCAATCACCACTCGCTGCAACTGACCGCCAGACATCTGGTGCGGGTACTTGGCTAGCGCTAGAGAGGGGTCGGGCATGCTCACCGCTTCCAGCGAGCTCAGCGCCTCGGCGCGGATTTCTGCCTTACTCAGTTGCCGATGGCAGCCGATGACATCGATCATCTGCCGCCCGACGGTGAAGAACGGGTTGAGCGCCTTCATCGGATTCTGGAAGATCATCGCCGCGCCACCGCCACGCAAAACCGCCAGCTGCGACGCCGACGCGCCGTTGACCTGCTGTCCGGCGACCCTGACACTGCCTCCCAGCCGAGCGGCCTCAGGCATCAATCCAAGGCAGGACATGGCCGTCATTGACTTGCCCGAGCCCGACTCCCCCACCAACCCGAGGATCTCGCCGCGCCTTATCTTAAGGTCGATGCCGCGTACGGCCTGTACGGTCTTGAACAAACCAGGGAAGGACACCGTCAGCCCTTCCACTTCCAGCACCAGGTCTTGAGCTGCGTCGTTATTCGCAGCGGCGAGACGCTCAATAGTCGAATACTGCAAGGATTCGTCGATCATCAGCGCATCCCCTTCTTTGGATCAAGCACATCGCGCAGCCCGTCACCTACCAGGTTGACGGCCAGCACCAGGACAAAAATCGCCACTCCGGGAAACAGCACCGTCCAGGGATTCTCAAGTAACTGCGAGCGCGACGCCGCGGCCATCAGCCCCCATTCGATCATGGGCGGTTTGGCCCCCAGCCCGATAAAGCTCAGCGAGGCAGCGGCGAGAATGGTGTAACCAAAGTCCATGGAGCCCTGCACGATCACAGGCGTGGTGGCATTGGGCAGTACATGGCGAAGCAAGATACGGCAGTGACTGACGCCCATGGAACGGGCGGCATGGATATAGGTTTCTGAACGAACCCGTACTACCGCACCGCGCATGATCCTCGCGTACCAGGGAAACCAAGAGACAGCGAGCGCTAACATGGCGTTGGCCAATCCCGATCCCAGCGCAGCGGTGATAGCGATCGGCAACAACAGCGGCGGAAAGGCCAGAAACACATCTGAGAAACGCATCAGCAGCGTATCAACTCGACCACCGAAGTAACCGGAAACAAGCCCAATCGGAATCCCGATCAGCATCGCAATCAGAGTCACGCTCACTCCGATGATCAGCGAGGTGCGTGCGCCATAAAGCACCCGTGAAAGAATGTCGCGACCAAACTCGTCGGTGCCCATCCAGTGTGCCCAGTTGGGTGCCAGCAATTTCTGGGAAAAGACAATTTTGTTCGGTTCATAAGGTGCAAGCCAGGGAGCGAAGACTGCCGCCAGGATGATCAGCAGCAATAACAGCGCGCCGAATACAAACAACTTGTTATCGCTGGCAAACGCCAAGGCCTTGATACGCCATGATGGGGCTCGCGAGGACATGGACAGGGATACGTCTTGGATACTCATTGGACTCGCAACCTCGGATCAACAAGGTGATACAAGAGATCAACGATCAGGTTGATCGACAGATACGTCGTGGCCAGCACCAGGGTGGCTCCCATCACGGCGGGGAAATCATTCTGGGCAATCGAAAACACCACGAAGCCGCCCAGGCCGGGCCAGTCGAAAACGAACTCAACCACTACCGCACCACCGAGCAGGTAACCGAAGGTCAGGCCCACCACTGTCAGGAGCGGAATCATTGTCGCCTTCAGGGCATAGGCGTAATGGATACGCCACTTGGGTACACCGTAAGAAACGGCCGTACGGATGTACTCCTCGGATAGCACCTCCACCATCATGTTGCGGGTGATCCGGGTGACAGTGGCCAAGGTCACGATGACCAGGGTGAGCACGGGTAGCGTCAGGTGTTTGATGGCGCTCCACAGTGCTACGAAATTACCGGCCAGCAGAGTGTCGATCAGGTAAAAGCCTGTCACACGCTCAAAAGGGCTATCGAGAAGAATGGAAGCATCGATACGTCCTTGCAGGGGCAGCCAGTTGAGCTTGCCGTAGAACAGTAACTGCAAGCCCATGGCCAGGATGAAAACTGGAAACGCCGTCCCGGCGATGGACCCCGCTCGTGCCGCATTGTCGACCACTGAGTTCTGCCGCGCCGCTGAGATGACACCGATCGGCACCCCTAGCACCACCACCCAGAACATCGCCAGGAATGTCAGTTCAAAAGTCGCACCAACCCGCCTGACCACTTCCTCCACCACCGGCCGCCCGGTGCGCAGACTAGTGCCAAAATCACCTCGGAGAAGATCACCGATGTAATTGAAGTATTGGATCGGCAGAGGCTTATCCAACCCCAGTTTTTCCCGTGCGACGGCAATCTGCTCCACCGTGGGGTGGTTTCCCAGCATCATTTCTACCGGGGAACCCGGAAGAGCTCGGCTCAGAACGAAGGTGATGGTCAACACTCCCAAAAGAATGAAGAACATCACTATCAATCGCTGAGCTATATACTTCGCCATTTGGAATACCCCTTGTGGCTAAAAAACTTGACCCTGACTTCTTACGCCCTACATAAAAACCCCAAAAGTGGATTAACCCTTGAGGGAATGACCAGGCAAATTAACTAACTGCCTGGTTATCGATTTACATGGCAAATCAGGTATTACACGTACCACTTCATCAAGGACGACTCAGCATTCAGCGATTCAGGTTGTAGTAGAGAATCGCCTCATAAGCAGGATTCAGGCTCTTTTCCATACCCTTGATGTCTTTGCGGGAGACGCRTATCTGCTGCACGTCGGCGTACCAGATCGCAGGAGCGTCCTTGGCCAGTAGCTGCTGGGCCTGCACGTACTTTTCAGTGGACTTGGCCCGATCACTGCCTTCTAACGCCGCCGCCTCTTCGATCAACTGATCAAAGTTTGAGTTGCTGTAGTGAGACAGATTGAATAGCGTGGTTTTCTCTGTATGGAACTCACTGAAAAGCCAATCGCTGGGTGTCGGATACGTCGGCCACCAAGCCATAGATTGCATGTTGGGAGCGGTATCCAGCTTCTTTGCCTTATCCCAGATCACACCCCACTCGCCGGGGAGTAACTCCACCTCAAGGCCAACCTGAGACGCCGTCGCCTGGAATAGTTCTGCAGCGTTTGCATAGATGCCACTGATGTACTGCATCGAGACCTTCCAGTCCTGCTTAGGTACACCGGAGGCTTCCAACAATTGCCGGGCTTTATCCAGATCGTAAGAGGCCATAGGCACGCTGGCATGCCCCCAGATACTGGTGGGCAAAGGCCCCTTGGGAACACTGCCGTAGCCATGCAAAATATCTTTGGTGACACTTTCATAGTCCCAGAGGTACTGCAGCGCCTGACGAAATGCCAGGTTGTTCGTAGGGTACTTCTGGGTATTGATCAAAAATTGGAAATTCTTCCACGAAGGCGCGGTGCTCACCTTGATGGAGGGGTCCTCTCCCAACACCTTGAGCTGATCAAGAGGGATATCCCAGGCGACACCGGCCTCGCCATTTTTAATCATCTGGGTACGGGTGGAGGCTTCGGACACGACCTTCACGATGACCCGATCAAACTGCCCTTCTTTCCAACCTCCCCAGTAGCCATCGAAACGCTCAAGCACCACTTGCTGGCCCGGTTCGACCTGCCCAAGCTTATAGGGACCGGTACCGATGGCGTTGGGAGCCATCATCCAGTCATGCCCTTTCTCCACCGCCGCCGGGGCAATGATGTAAGCGGCATACTGACCTGCCGCGATCAGATTGGCTGGAGTGGGACTCTTAAACTTGAGCACTACCGTATCGTCAGCGAGGGCCTCGACGGTATCCAGACCGTTCCATACAAATGCAGCGCCCTGTTTCAGCTGCTTGACGTAATCAATGGACTTTTTGACGGCTGCGGCATTAAAGGCCGAACCATCATGAAATTTAACGCCGTGCCGCAGCTTGAAGGTCCAGGTCTTGCCGTTGTCGCTGCTTTCCCAGGACGTGGCGAGCCCGGGGGAAAACTCCTCAGCACTGCCTGGCGCGTTATATACCACTAGTGTCTCGTAGATATTGCCCAGCACCCGCACTTCCTCCGAAAAAGCCGAGGCCGGATCCCAATCCTTGAAAGAGGCTCGATCAGCAACAACCAACGTATTGTTTGCCGCATACACCAAACCACTGGTCAATGGCGCAGTAATGGACAGCGCCATCAACCCCGCCATCAATGTTCTTTTGAATTTCATAGGTGTTCCTTTTATTTTTATGGTGGGCGCAGCGGATCACTTGTAGAAACAGGCACTCATTCAACTGGAATGAATGATGTGATTGGCCGTTAACGAAACTGACATTTGAGTGGTGTATGGCATTATCGATCTGTCGCACAGCCAGCTCAATTTCGCGAGCACGAAGAAAAAAACGCCAGGTGACGCCCAGAAGCGTCACCTAGCGTCAATTTTTAGAAAAGACTAAAACAGCGGAGGGACGAGGTTGAACTCACCTTCTGATGGATGTACCAGCAGCCGCGACCTCACCTCGTCGGGAATCTCAGGGGCATCAATCGGAAAAYAGCTGCAACTGGTGAGAGCGTTACGCAGGTCGATCGACTCGCCTAGGTGCTCAAATACGATATGGGCACCAAAAGGACGGCGGAAATTGTCACCCGAAACGCCGAGTACCAAGCCGTTGAGAAAACGGAAACGACTGCGGTAGGAGGGATAAAGCGCTGACCAGATATAGCCCCGGGACGAGAGGTACTCGCGCTCGACGATGTAAATCAGATCCGATGAGGCAAAGCAGAACCCACGATATTTATTGATGCCGAAACTGTTCAGTTGGTCATCGCCCAGCCTCATCCGCTCGTAGGTTTTACTCAGGATCTTTTCGCCGGAGCGGGTCAAGCGGGTAATCGACTTGATCACCTCCCCCGGCGCGGCAGGCGACATCAAATAGACAAAGTAGTAACCCTGGTACTTCGACAACTCCTGCGCGGAGCTCGGGAAAAAATCGGCTGGTACCGCACTGTCCGGCTCTCGCGCCGTGCGTTGCCTGTTGAGCAGAGCGCGGAAGGATTCATGCTCGGAGAATATTTCCTCCTCATCCACCCCAAAAAAAGTGCAGATCTTGCGCAGGGTAAAGGACGAGGGAGTCGCTTGCGCCCCCAAGTATTTGTTGAACTGCTGGCGGTTGATATCAAGGGAGCGGCACACCTTCGCCACCGACTTATAATATCCGCAGAGAAGGCGCAAGTTTTGACTGAAGTCTTGCATCGACTGAGATGAACTGGAACTGACCATAAAGAGTATTCCTAACGCCAGAATTGACAACATGCTGAACTAATCGTCGCTTGGGGTCACGGCTTCAAAAGCTCAGTGCAAGACAGTGCCTGAAAGTGGCGCAGAAGCTCGGCATTGCCAACCCGTGATCGACGCGAGCATTGAGCCCGACCATAGCGACTAGGTGAGGAAATATTCAACAAATACAAAAGCTTATCCAGCGATTCCTGACCCATCGGCAGAATTAACATCGGCTGCATATTTGTAATTCGCGCCTATTGCTACCCAAGATGTCACCGCTGTGGTCTTCATTAACACCACCGGTGCAGGCGAGGCCGGGGCAGGCACCAACGAAAAAGCCCCGAATAATCAGGGCTCTAACATATATATGTCGTGGCATTTTCCGTGAATACTACAACGGGCTTGCCTGTAAGCCATTTAGCAGGCCCGCTGCCTACTCTCACAGAATCGTCCGCGATACGACGCCAAACCTATCAAAGTCGAGCCGTACCCGTACTCAATGCCCCTGCGCCAGCCACCGCTGTGTATCCTCCAACGCCTTGCTGAAACAGTTGATGATCAGGTCGACTTCTTCCGCTGTAGTGACCAGGGGTGGGCAGAACGCAATGCTGTCACCAATGTTGCGGACAATCATGCCGTGCTCTTGGCAGCGAGCATTGAAATAACTACCGACCCGGCGAAGCGGCTCGAACCGGGTTTTCTCCGATTTATCTGCGACCAGCTCAACGGCGGCAATGAAGCCGACACCTCGGATTTCCCCGATTAACGGGTGGTCAGCATATTGCGAAAGGCCAGCTCGCAGTCGCGCCCCCATTTCGGCCGCGTGTTCTACCAGGTGTCGCTCTTCAATCAACTTGATGTTCTCCAGCGCCACTGCCGCAGCCACTGGGTGCCCGCTCGCGGTGAAGCCGTGTCCAAAGGTCCCGATGGTCGAACTTTGCCCCGCGATCTCCTGATAAATCCGTTCGTTGATCAACACTGCTGCAAGCGGTTGATATGACGAGGTCAACTGTTTAGACAGCACCATAATGTCTGGCTCGATGCCGAACGTAGTCGAGCCGAACATGTTGCCAGTGCGGCCAAATCCACAGACGACCTCGTCTGCTACCAACAAAATATCGTACTTGCGGCAAACCGCCTGGATCTTTTGCCAGTAGCCGCGCGGAGGAACAATAACCCCACCGGCCGCCATCAAAGGTTCGCCGATGAACGCAGCCACTGTATCGGGCCCTTCGCGTTGGATGAGGGTTTCGAGCCCTTTTGCAAGACGATCCGAAAATGCCTCCTCCGACTCGCCGGGTTCGCCGAAACGATAGTGATGCGGGCACATTGCATGCGCTATGTCCATCATAGGCAGGTCGAAAGCACGATGATTGTTCGGCAAGCCAGTTAGGCTCGCCGCAGCGACGGTCACGCCATGGTAGGCTCCGATGCGGGATATCACCTTTTTCTTCAGCGGCAGGCCACGGGCGTTATTGTAGTAACGAACCATTTTCACCACCGTGTCGTTGGCCTCAGAACCGGAGTTGGTAAAGAAAACCTTGCTCATCGGCACCGGCGCCAGCGAGATGAGCTTCTCCGCGAGATCCACGGCAGGCTGATGCGTTTTGTGAGTAAAGGTGTGGTAGAAAGGTAGCTTACGCATCTGCGTCATGGCCGCCTCGACCAGTCGCACCTCGCTGAAGCCAAGTGCCGCACTCCACAGGCCCGACATGGCTTCGATATAGCGACGCCCCTCGGTGTCATAGACGAAAACCCCATCCCCGCGCTCAATTGCCAACGGACCGACACCTTCGTGCATCCGCGCATCGGTATAGCTATGAAGGTGATGGGCTATATCCCTCGCGTACAGTGTGTCAGTGGTATTGGACATGGGTGTCTCCAAGAAAGAAAGTGACGACCCCGCTCACCTTAATAGCAACTTGGCGGGGGTCTGGATTTAAGTTTTGGCTGGGAAATTAGTCCGAAACACAGTCGTTCCAGACTAGCTTGCGGCACTTGGTTATAACGCGGTTATGGCATGAGAATCGCTGTGCTCTAACGTGGTTTTCCCCTTCGCTGTTTTTGACATTCAGCCCGCGCCCACTCATTTGAGAGCTGAGTTTGATACAGTTTCTCCTGCTCAGACAGGCACTTTATTACTTCCTCAGTGGTGACTTCATGTCACCACTCCATAGCTAGTACGGAGGCATTCCTCCCCCATGACCTTCGTACATTCCGAACGGATCGTTATCCAGAGCAAATCACCATAAACGGCAAGTCTTTGCCACAAACAGCGAAACTAGCGGACAGCGCCCCCCCAAGCCGATTGTCGAAGGTCATTCGCCAGTCATTCGCAACGGGTCCGTTTGTGATGGGCGCGTGCATAGCATGTTGGTGAATGAGCGCGATTGCGACAATAACTGGGAGATACTTTTGTGAATGGACGAAACTTTGACGAGCCAGCGTCAATGGCAGGAGGAACTTGCGCGCATGTGTTCAGCGCAAGACAAGTTTAAGGCTATCCGAACTGCATCTACTCAGGTATTAAACTGAACTTCCACCTGACGGCGAAATTATTCTTCAGCGGAGCCGGGTTGATTTATCACACCAGCTGATTGGCCACCCGTCGTCTCCGCGATAGACTGCTGCATCCAAGCGCGGAAGCGCGCCAATGTCACTTCATTCCAACGCTCACGCGGTCCAACTAAATAATATCCTCCGAGCCGAACATCGGTTCCAAGCAACTCGACGAGCCGCCCGGTGCGGAGATCATCAGCGGCAATCAGGCGTGTCGCGAGTGCGATTCCCTGCCCTGTTACGGCCGCGTCGACCGTAAGATTGGCTGACCAGAGCCGCGGCCCGTTCAACACTACTTCATGCCCATAGCCAGCCTGATGGAACCATTGTCGCCATTGATCGCGGCTTTCCTCATGTATCAACGGCTGATTCACGAGATCGTCAAGAGTGCGGATGGGTGCGTTCTTGCTGATCCAGTCCGGGCTAGCGACCGGGAAAATCCGTGGCCTTTCCAGCAAAATCCAGCGAGCATTCCCCTTCGGCGCCTCCAAATAGCGGATATCGACATCGGCGTCGTAATGCGTGAAATCGGGCTCTAGATCGGTGGCGCGCATGACGAAATCGATGCCGGGCAGCGCAAGTTGGAGCTGGTTGAAACGCGGCGCCAGCCAGCGCGTTGCGAGACCAGGGACACACCAGATTCGTAAAACCGAGCGGCTTACCGCCGGACGCAATTCCGCCGTCGATTTGGCGATCATGTCGAAAGCCATTCCCACAGTCTCGGCAAAAAGCCTGCCTTCCGTAGTCAGCCGAATGCCTCGTGGTCCAGCATCCACAAGTCGCGTGCCAAGCCAGGATTCAAGATTTCGCACATGTCGGGAAACGACCGTATGACCGACATTGAGATCATCCGCAGCCTTGCGCATCGAGCCGAGCCGGCTCACTGCCTCAAAGGCGCGCACCATTGAAAGCGGTGGTAGACGTCCGCGTTTGGCGCCACTTTCTGGCTCCTCTTCTGGCGATTTGGCGTTGCGCAAACATGCCTCCTTGAAAGTGAGTATTTCCACAAGTTTAAACGTCATAATGCCGAAAACCCTTCTTGTGTGAAATCAAATCTGGGGCTTGTATCACGAAGACTGACGCACAGTGGTCTATGACGAAGCGCCCATCGCTGACGGATCCTCAAGCCCTCTGAACCGAAGCTCCAGGTGGCTCGGCGTTCTACGCCTGTTCCACGAACTATCCGATCGATACCAAGCACGGCGTCATCGTGGGTGTGGAACCCACACCGGCTCATTGGACAGCCGAGATCGAGAGCACCAAGGCCATGATCGACCGCGTCGAAACGCAGTTCGACATCAAGCCGGAACGCCTGATTGGCGCCACCGCATATCGCAGCCAAAAGGCTAATCGGGATAATTTGTTAATTGCTCTGATCACTCTGCTACTGGTGTGGGTAAACCGGCAGGTCAGCGTCGAAACTTCCGCAGACCGAAACGCCAACGATCGCGGGCGCGGCGACTTGCAGGCATTTACTCACTCCCTCGAAGCAAGATTTCGCGATCATTTGACCATCGAGCAGTACGCGGTGGATGTCGGCATTAGTGCTGCCTATCTCAATGCGCTATGCCGCAAGCTGGTGGGCAATCAGCCTTGCAAATGATCAACGAAAGGTTGGTGCTGGAGGCTAAGTGCAGCCTGGTGTACACGATGATGACGATCAACCTGTTGACGCCGACAGACTGCACTCCTTTGGCAAAATCCTCCCATCAGGCAGGATGGACATTGTCAGCCGAACGCTGCTCCCATGGCGGACAAGGTGACCATGCCTCTACAAGCTTATCGATGAAGAGGCGTATCTTGGGGGACAGGTGTCGCTTGCTGGGGTAGATCACCCGGATAGGCTCTGCTGCCTCGACATACTCTGCAAGCAGTTGAACGAGCTTGCCGCTGCGTAGCTCATCGTTAACCACGTAGGACGGAAGCGTCGCAATTCCCAAGCCTGCGATAGTTGCTTGATGCAACGCTTCAGCGCTGTCCATCTGCAGCCGCCCAGCATGAGTGACCGAAACAGGCTGACCTTTCACACGGAAATTCCAGGGAAGCAATCTCCCCCCACTCACGAAATGCAGGCACTCGTGCGCGGACAGATCTTCGGGTGTTTGAGGCTTTGGATGCTCAGCCAGATACTTGGGCGAAACACAGGTGATCATTTGCTGATAAGCCACCGTGCGCGTGAGCAATCGAGAGTCCTCCTTGGGAGGGCCAATGCGCATGGCTAAGTCGAACCCCTCATCGATCAGGTCTACCAGCCTGTCCGAGAACGTGACGTCGATGCTGAGCGAGGGCCAATCTTTCAAACAGCATTCGATGTGATGAAGAACGTGAAGCCTGCCCAAGGCAACTGGCAGGCTCATCCGCAATCTCCCACTAGGTGTCGAACGACGAAACGCGAGCGCGTCCTCAACATCGTCGAGATCCTGTAAGACCCCAACACATCGCTCATACAGAACCTGACCGTCATCCGTCATGCTCAGGCTGCGGGTTGTGCGGTTGAGTAAACGCACCCGCAATCGGGTCTCTAGCCTGACAATCGACTTACCCACTGCCGAACGGGTAAGACCTAGTTGCTTGGCCGCAGCAGTGAAGCTTCCAGCATTTACGGAGCTTACGAAAGCGGCGATGTCGTTCAGGTTATGAATTTCCATACGACCTCAGCTTCTCACAATGGTGGGGGCGCCTTTGCACCCGTTATAGGGAACCAAATTCCCTAATAATAAGAATAATATCTCAATTAGCCACTCCATTGCCCACCGATCTATTGAGGTCAATATGAATACCGAAGTACAAACAGCCGTTCAAACCTGGGCCAACAGCCTGAGCGATTTGGTACCTGTTCTTAAGGGAATCGATACCAACACGAAAATGAGCGATATCCGCGATTCCTATGCAAAAATGCTTGCGCAGAATCCGGCGCCTGCTGGGGTCAAGTTTGAAGGCGTAGACATGGGCGGTGTCCCTGGCACGCTGGTAACTCCGGATGAGGTCAAGACCGACGCAGTCTTAATGTACATCCACGGTGGGGCGTACATAGTTGGTCGTCCTGACGGCTACCATGGCATTGGCGGCAACTACGCAAAAATGCTTGGAGCCCGGGTGTACATGCCTGACTACCGCCTTGCTCCAGAGCATAAGTTTCCAGCATCCATCGACGACACTTTGCGCGCATATGAGTGGTTGCTTGAACAAAAAATCCCAGCAACCAAGATTGCATTTTCAGGCGAGTCAGCTGGCGGCGCGATGGTTGTAAGCGTCATGGTGGCGGCAAAATCCAAAGGGCTTCCATTGCCTGCGGTCGGTTCCTCCATCTCGCCTTGGGCAAACCTTGAACACACAGGCGCCTCCATGAGCAACCGTGAAGGCCTCGATGCGCTGAACTCCAAGCCTGTTCTGGATATCCTTGCCAGAGCATTCCTGGGCGACACGCTGGCCAACCACCCTTTGGCTTCTCCTGTTTTTGCGGACGTCACAGGACTCCCACCAATTCTGGTACAGATTGGCGAGAACGAGCTGATGTTAAGTGACGCTATGCGCCTTGCAAACCACTTGGCGGACAACCGTGTCCGAGTCAATCTGGAAGTGTGGCCTGCAATGTTCCACGCCTGGCACTTCTACTACTGCATGCTGCCAGAAGGTCAGCAGGCGATGGAGAGCTCAGTACGCTTCATTGAGGCTGGTCTGGTCGACGCCAACCGCTGAGTCGAAAGTCAGAGCGCGACAGCTTTCCCGGTTGTCGCGCTTCTGCGCTTCTGCCCCATAGGGCCGCCATCACTGGACAAATGGCTAACAGACGCTGATCGCCACCGGAGGGTCCGTCGCACATCAAACYCACCGGAACACAGGTATGATCCGAGTTGCCACGTTTTCGCCCCGAGAAGGTACGCGCCTTTGTCGAGCTATTGGAAGTTAGAGGGCAACAACGTCTGTGTATTGCTAAATAACGTTTGGCCGATTAATCACGCGGTGCTCCGCACTGCTAATGCTTCCACTAACACCATCACGCTCTACACAGGTTAGATTTTCAAGTCACCTTCCAAGGATTCTGACGCCACTTGTTCTGGAAGAACTCGATAAATACCCGAATACGTGGACTCAGGTGTTTTCGATCTGAATACAACAAATAGATAGGTTCAATAACCCCTGACTTGAACTCCTCCAGCAGTGGCACCAGCGTTCCGGCTTTTACATCGAGTCCAATGTGGAAATCGGCAAGTTTTACGACCCCGGCCCCCGACAGGGCCATGTCTCGCAGTAGATCACCTTGAGTAAAAGACGCACTGGCTGTAACGGGGACCGAGACCCCCTCACCGTCTTGAAGAAACGACCACTTGTTCCAAGGGCTGACAAAGCTGAAGTTAAAGCATCGGTGGTCCAACAGATCTGCCGGTTTAGCCGGAATACCATGCCCGGACAAGTACTGCGGCGACGCACAGATCAGCCATTCACACTCACCTATTCGCTTGGCTATACGCGAAGAGCTGGGCAGCACTCCGCTGTGGATGGCGATATCGAGCCCCTGTTCGAAATGGTCAACGAATTGCGCACCCAACTGAATTTCAACATCCAGTGATGGATACAAATCCAGAAACTCAGGAAGCCAAGGCACTATTTGGTGCTTGGCAAAAGAGGTCATGGTGTGAATACGAAGGGTTCCACTGACTCTCGAGGGCAGCGCTTCAGCCAAGGAGTCAGCCTCGTTCATGGCCTCAACGACTGCCTTGGCACTACGCAGGTAAGCGGCGCCCTCCTCGGTCAGCGTCAGAATGCGTGACCCTCTCTGGAAAAGCCGAACTTGCAGTCGGTCCTCCAATCGAGTGATCAATTTACTGACTGCCGATGGAGTAATGTTATGAGCGCGAGCAGCAGCCGAAAAGCTTCCACACTCGGTAGACCAGATAAAGGCGAGTAGCTGTGAGTAATTGTCCATGCCCTATCCTAACGTAAATTGTTCAGACTCATGCTCCCTGAGCGACCATAAAAAAACGCGCCGAAGCGCGTTTTTTATGGTCCGAGTTACCGGATGAACTGCTCAATGTAGTCGTCTGGCAAACCCAGCGCTTTATAGTGAGCGCGGGCGGATTCGAGCTTGGTAAAAACGTCTTCATAGCCCACTGCAACACCCTGAGGATCGACGTAAGTGTAGCCACCTTGAACGTGGAACCAGGTGATCATTTCTTCGACATCTTCAGGCACGAACAGGGTGTGAGTTTCACCTGGAGGCTCATACGCAAAAGAGCCCTCTTCGGCTACCCAATCGTGTTCGAGGTAATACCAGCGCCCCTTCAGAACGATCGCATGCACGCCGCCGGTGTGCCGGTGACGAGAAAGCACGCCGGCCTGGCGCACACGCAGAAGGTTGATGTAATACCCGCCACTTGTGTTGAGCAGAAGAGGCTTGAACGAAACAGATTTGGTGACTGGTACCCACAACTCGTCATCTTCCAGCCATTGGGTCATTACACCCGGGTGAACCATGTCTGGCGTCATGTAGGGAACTTGGGGCAACTGATACGGAATCGCGAGTTCATCAGGTTTGACAGGAGTATTCATTACTGGACCTCTCAGTTTTTATTAACGAATTCACAGCACGATGAGTGCGCTCTGATTTCCGCTGACTGAAAGGTTATGGCAGTGATCCCGCGATGAAAATAGCTACAATTTCAAACCACCTGTGACGCACAGTCATAGGGAGCGAGAGTCCTCCGCCGAGCATGTAGCCGTCGGAATCAGGACTTCACAGGGGCGGTGCTTTGCCTTACTACAAGATCAATTTGAACACGCTCACGCCTGGCAACCGGCCGGCCTTCGATCATCGCAATAATGTTATTAGCGCTACTGATGCCAATGTCGGTCGAGGGTACACAAACAGTCGTGAGCGCTGGTACCGAGACCGCCGCGAAGTCGATGTCATCAAAACCGGTAATGGACAACTCTGTAGGCACATGGATGCCTTGTAAGCGCGCTTCTGCAATGGCCCCCATACAGGTTACGTCCGTACTACAGACAATTGCAGTTGGCCTTGGCGTCAGCTCCATCGCCATCCTGAGCCCCGCCCGGCCGCCTTCCAGCGTAAACGGCTGCTGAATGATCTGCGTGGGCGCCAGCTCAATCCCCGCCTCCTTCAATGTATCTGCAACCCCCTTGAGCCGGTATTTAGCCCGCTCGTTGTAGGCCACAACTCCACTGATCATTGCAATATTCTTGTGACCTAGATCCACAAGATGTTTAGCCACCATGCGTCCCCCTTCTTCGTTGCTGAAACCAACGCAATGGTGAGGGTGAGAACCGTCCAATGACCACATCAGGATTAAGGGGCAATGCGAGGCATCAAGCGCGTCATACACTACTGGACTGTGTTCCGTCCCCACTAGCAACAACCCCTCAACACCCCGCTCAATCATGTTGCGCACATTGATCAGCTCGCGCTCCTGGTCATACTCATGGGACGAAATGATCAGGTGGTAACCCAACTCATTCAGACGCTGCTGAAGGGCCTGAACCGCTTCGGCGAATACGGGGTTGTTGAACGTGGGAAAGATCGCACCGATGCTGTGGGTTCGGCGCGAAGCGAGCGCCCTCGCTGCTCCATCTCGGACATAGCCAAGCTTGAGGACCGCCGCCGCAACTTTTTCGAGCGTCGCAGGTTTTACCAAGTGGGGAGTTGAGAGCGCCCGGGATGCACTGCCGATGGATACACCCGCCAATTCGGCAACGTCTTTAAGTTTGGGCTTTTCATTTTTTTTCATTAAAAAGTCAGCATTCCTGGAACGGCGCGGTGACTGACGATCGCCGCCAATCAGCGACCAAGCCTCGGTTTTTTCGAGGTAGGACCGATCGTTATGCTAACAACTTTTTAAATTGGAAGGGATGATTCGAGCACACTAAAAAGAGGGGATCCGAAGCCCCCCTAAAGCGTCGATTCTATTTGATAACGATCGGGTTGACCGGCGCCCCGGTGCCGCCAACCACCTTCAAAGGCGCTGCGGTATAGAGGAACGTCCATTGATTGTCCTCGGCACAATCCGCCGCCAGAGGATCCAGTTGCGCGATCTCGGTCAACGTGACGCCCAGGTTACGCATCAGGGCATTGTGAAGAGGCAATGCCACACCCGAGACGGGATCAACTGTCACTTCGTTGGCGATGGTGTCGGTGACGAGGTTGGGAATTTCCATCTCGTGAAACCAACTGACCAACTCCGGGCTGTAAGTGAGACCCGGCTCGATGAAATCTTTATAAAACTCTTCTGGGTCTCGGTAGTAAAAAGAGCCAATCCAGCCAGTTCTGATGATCAGGATGTCACGTTTCTGAATCGTCACACCTTGAGCTTCAGCGGCCTTCATCAAGTCCACATGATTAAAAGTCTCGCCAGGGTCAAGAACGTCCTTGCCGCGATACCGCGCGATGTCGATCAGAATGCCTCGCCCGACCACACCTCGCTCGCCGATCGGTGCGACGCTGGCCTTGGCCAATGAACCGATCGTGGTATCAGCGTCATAACCGTTCCAGATTTGATCGTCATACCAAACGTGACCTAAGGCATCGTATTGAGTCGACCCCTGAAGATGAAAAAACATCACGTCATCGGCATACTCATAAGACCCCGGAAAATGCGGGCCCTTGCCGCAGTTGTAATGGCCCCTGTCCATGATATTCATCCGTTTGGCCTGCGAGCGCCCAGGCCAGATCGGGTCGCCTTTGGGATCGGCCATTCGGACCTGCAATGTGAAGGTCTTGCCTTGCTTGACCTCGGCAATGCCCTTGAGTACTTCAACGCCAGTCAAATAGTTGAGAGCGCCTACCTCGTCGTCCGGGCCCCATTTGCCCCAGTTTTTAGGAGAGTCTTTCAGCAGTTCGTGAATATGTGGCACAGTTTTTTCGTTCATTTTTACGATCTCACTTTTTGTATTTATAAGACAGCGCGGGCCGTTGATTGAAGCCGGATCACAAGGCAGATGACTTGGCATTTGTCAGGCGTGAGCCGATGTTGTCAGCCGCTGCCAAACCATTAACAAGGCGCTCGTAGTTCAAGGGTGGATTCATATTTTTGGCATAGGCAGCCGATAAGGTGGCTTGAACCATTGTGTTGATTTGCGTCGTAGTGAACGGCGTGTTCTGGCCCAGTTCAGCGAAGGTGACGGGCAACTTCACGTCATGCAGTAAACGGGCAACCTTCTCGATCTCGTCGACAGGACGTTCCTCCACCGCCATTTGCACCAGGGTACCGAAGGCAACCAGCTCACCGTGAAGCATTGAGGCCATGGTCGGAATGGCTGTCAATCCGCGTACCAGCGCATGGGACAACGACAACCCGCCGCTTTCAAAACCAACGCCACTGATCAACACGGTGCCCTCGACTACCCGCTCGACGTCGTCATTGACCTCGTTACGACAAACCGCCTGATAAGCCGACACGCCGTACTGCATCAGCGTGTTGAACACCAGATCGGTCAGCATCAACGCGGTGTGCAGCGCGGGGGTTCCAAAAGAGTTATTGCCACCAGCGGAATGGCATTGATGGGCTTCAAATTTTTTACTGATGGCATCACCAATGCCCGCAGCAAAGAACCGTGCCGGTGCCTGAGCGATGACATGAGTATCAACGATGACGGCTGAGGGGTTCATCTTCAGGTACTCCACTCCCACCACTTTGTGGTCATCATCGTAGAGCACGATCAGCCGACTGGTCGGCGCGTCACTCGAGGCAATGGTCGGGCAAACAATGATGGGAGCGTTGAGATTGACCGCCAGCCCCTTGGCCGTATCAATCGTCTTACCTCCGCCCAGCGCGATGATGGTGTCAGGCGAATGGGGCAAGGCTTGCTCAGACAACAGGGCAATGGCTGCGTGGGTGCATTCACCCGGAAATTCGATGTGCAAAGGCTCGAAACCATGCGCTAGCAAAGCATTGCCAACCTCCGGCCACAAATGCCTGGCGACGAACTCATCGCACAAAACCAACGGACGAGACCGTCCCATGTCGGTCAGTACTCTGCCCAACTGTCTCAAAGCTCCAGGGCCTTGCTCGTACCGCCCTGGGAAACCCATCGCTTTGACCATGGCTGATGCCCTCCAAAAAAGTGATTACTTTTTAGAATCGGGTCGTCAATTTCTGTTGAACGACCCGGTCAAACTCATTCTTTTTGACCTTCGGTCGTTACCGCATCAACCATCCGCCCGCCACATCGACGACTTGGCCAGTAATAAAATCGCTTTCGCTCGATGTGAGGAAGCACGCCGCCCTAGCCACTTCAAGCGGTGTTCCCAGCCGACGTAGTGGTGTCTCGTCGACAACCGCCTGGTTGGCCTGCGCCGAAACGGTTTTGAGCAACGGGGTTTCGATTCGCCCTGGCGCTAATGCATTTACCGTTATCCCAAACGGCCCCAACTCACCGGCCAAATGACGGGTAAAACCAACGATGGCTGCTTTGGTGGCGCTGTAGTGAGCCGCCACTATCGGCAAAAACGCACTGCCCGCCACTGAAGACATGTTGACGATGCGGCCAAAGCCGCGCTCCACCATCCCAGGCGTCAAAACCCGGACCAGGTTGAATGAGCCATTGAGGTTGATGTCGACAACCCGTTGCCATTCCTCGGGGCTCATTGTCCAGATCGGCGCAGGAGCGCCATCGTGCTTTGGCGATATACCTGCGTTGTTGATCAAGGTATCGATAGGGCCCAAATCCTGGCCAAAACGGTCACAGGCGTCAGCGCATTCTTGATAATTAGCCACATCGGCTTTGGCCCAACCGACCGTAAACCCTGCCTCTCGCAGCAGTTCAGCCTGCTGTTGAACCTTCACTGCATCGGCATCGACCAGGGCGACCGCAGCACCTTCCTGGCAATACAGTTCTGCAATAGCAGCGCCAATACCACCACCGGCTCCAGTGACCAAAACGACGCGCCCGGAGTGTCTAGAATTTGTCATAGCGTGTTCTCGTCTTTGTTGCGGAGTAATAAGCGCACAGCCACAGGTCGACTCGATCAGAGCCCCAGGTAGGCACGTTTGACATGAGGGTTATCGAGGAGCTCCTGGCCCGTGCCGCTCAGCACTACCTCGCCGTTTTCAAGTACGTAGCCTCGATGCGCGATACGCAGGGTATGGACGATGTTTTGCTCGACGATCAGCACGGTTGTTCCCAGCTCCAGGATCTTGTTGATGATCTCGAAAACCTGCGAGACCAGCAGCGGCGACAAGCCCAACGACGGCTCGTCGAACATCAATAGCTTGGGCTCGGCCATCAGGCCTCGAGCGATGGCGACCATCTGTTGCTCACCACCCGAAAGCGTTCCAGCGTTCTGATCCAGGCGCTCACGAACCCGTGGAAAGAGATCCAGAACATCGTCGAGACGTTTTTTGTAACCCGCACGAGCGCTGCGTTTGTAGGCCCCCATCAACAGGTTGTCGCGCACGCTAATGAACGGAAACAACTGACGCCCTTCCGGTATCAACGTCAGGCCGGCATCGACAATCTGATCCGGACGATTGCCGTCAATTCGCTGCCCTTCGAATTCGATCGTGCCCTGGGAGGGGGTAACGATGCCGCACAGACTGCGCAAAGTCGTGGTTTTACCCACACCGTTGGCACCGACGATGGTCACCACTTCACCGGCATTGACCTCGAAAGAAACGCCACGAAGGATTTCAGTACCGCCATATCCGCTATGGATGTTATTGAGCTTAAGCATGGCTGTACTCCTTGCCGAGATAGGCTTCGATCACCTGTGGATCGCTGATGACATCCTTCGGCTCACCTTGCATGAGCAAAGCCCCGGAGCTGATTACGATGATGCGGTCCGACAGACTCATGGTTGCTTGCATCAGGTGTTCGATCATCAAGACGCTGACGCCGGAGTCGCGGACTCTGCGAATGACGGCGATCGCCTTGGCCACATCCGTTGGGTTGAGTCCGGCCATCACTTCGTCCAGCAACAATATCCGCGGACGAGTCGCCAGGGCACGGGCCATTTCAAGCCGCTTCATACCGCCGACGGTGAGGTTGCGTGCACGAGTATCCAGCAGGTTGGTGAGCTCGGTCAGTTCAGCGACTTGCTCCGCGACTGCCCTCGCCTCCTTCGCATCAGCCGTGTGCATGAATGCACCGAGCATGATGTTTTCGCAGACACTCAAATCAGCGAACGGTTGAACGATCTGGAAGGTGCGCCCGACACCGGCTTTGGCGAACTCGGCCGGGCTGCTTGGGGTAATCCATTGCCCGTTGCGCAGGCGGACCTTGACCTGGCCTCTGGAGGGCAGCAGGAAACCCGAGAGCTGGTTGAAGACAGTGGTCTTACCCGCGCCATTGGGCCCGATCACCCCGACGATTTCGCCTTCGGCCAAGCTCAGCGACACATCGTTGGTCGCATGCAGCCCGCCGAAGAATTTGTGCAGATTTTCAGCAATCAGAATGGGTTCGCCGCTCATTACCGATTGCGGCTCAGGCGCAGGGGATTTAACTGCCCTCACAGCCGCAGCGAGTGGCCGACGTCCACCGGGTAATGCGTCGATCCAGCCGAACACACGCGCGCCAAATCGCCCCACCACACCCTGCGGAATCGTCAGTACGACCACCACCAGTACAATGCCGTAGACCAGGCCGTGAACACCGCTGCCCATGTCGCCAAGCCAGCCACGCGCAAGCTCCGCCAATGGCAATACCAACAGCGTCCCGATCAATGGCCCCGAAACAGTGCCCAGACCGCCGATCAGCGCGAACATGGCGATCTGAATCGACATCTCCAGCGAGAACATTGAGCCGGGCTCGATGAAGGTCAGATACATCGCATGGAAACTGCCCACCAGGCTGGTGAGAAATGCCGATAAGACGACCGCGATCAGTTTGACTTTGACCGAGTTCACACCGACCGCATGCGCCGCGTCTTCACGCTCGCGAACTGCAATCAGGTAATAACCCAAGCGTGAACTCTTGATCTTCCAGGACACCGCCAAGGTGATGATCAGAAAACCAAAGGCGATCAGCAGATAAGGCCAGCGCGGGCGAAACAACATCCATTCGACGCCCAGCTTAAGCGGTACGCCCAAGCCAGCGGCTCCACCGGTCACGTCATGTTGATTGATGGCCATCAACCGCACGACTTCCAGTACCGCAATCGTCGCCAGGGCAAAAAACGGCCCGCGCAATCTGAAGCAAGGCCAACTGATCAACACCGCCACCATTGACGAAAGGATGGCGCCGGCGAACATCCCAATCCACGGACTGATGCCGAGATTGATCATCAGCAGCGTGGTGGTATAAGCCCCAACACCATAAAAAACCGCATGGCCCAGCGAGAGCTGACCAGCAAAACCTCCGACAATGTTCCAGGCGCTCGCGAGCGCTGCATAACTGCAAATCAGGATGAACAGGTGGTAAACGAAAGGAGAACCAGCCGTGAGCGKAATGATCAATAACGACGCCAGAACCAACACACTGACATAGACACGCGGATGCAGAATATTCATGACCATTCTCCTTATTCAGACCCGCGACCGGCGCCAAACAGGCCTGTCGGACGGAACACCAGGATGCTCAGGAAGATCGAGAAATAAACGACTTCCTTCAGGTCTGGAGCGATGTAGTAACCCGCAAGGCTGTCGACGATTCCGATCAGCATCGCGCCTACCAAAGCCCCCGAAAGACTTCCAAGACCGCCGAGTACAACGATCACAAATGCGGTCAGGACAAAGAACGTCCCCACCGTAGGGAAAACCGGGTATTGAGGTGCGATGAGGCCAGATGCGACGCCCAGGCAGGCGCAGCCCAAACCGAATGCGAAGATGTAGATCTTCTTCACGTTAACGCCCATCAACTGCGCCGCGTTGCGATGTTGCGCGGTAGCCCGAACGGCTCGGCCCAGAAAGGTGTTTTGCAGGAACCAGTGCAACCCGGCGACCAGAACCAACGACATCACGAACGTGATCAGCTGACCACTGCTTGCGCGAAAGGCGCCCAGGCTGACAGTCCCGGTGCCAAAGCTGACGTTCTGCACGGTCATGACGTCGGCACCGAAGATCAGTAGAGCGCCATTCATCAAGGCGATTGAGACACCTACTGTCGCAAAAATCTGAATATGCCCTTCAGCGCTGAGCAAGGGCTGGATGATGAACCGCTGCATCGCGGCGCCAGCAGCAAACAGAATGATCGTTGTGGGAATAATCGCCACGTAGGGATGAATCCCAAAGTGAGCGTTCATCAAATACACCGCGTACAGACCTATCATCAGGAACTCGCCGTGGGCGAAGTTGACCACCCTCACGATCCCGAAAATAAGCGTCAGACCTATGCTGATAATGGCCAACGTGCCGCCGAGCAATAAGCCGTTCAAAAGGAGCTGGATGAAAATTTCCACGGTTTGCGCCCTCTTTGCGAGCGAACGAATCCGTGAAGCTCCACGATCGAGCTTCAACTGGATTACAGGCTTCAGGGTTGGTCGGAAAAACGCGCTTTTGTCACGGCCGCAGCTTCGGGGTAAACAGTTTTCAGTACCCCGTCCTGCCACTGCATGATTGCCGTATTGGCTCGTTGGTTTTGGCCATTCTCAGCGAACTTGGCTCCGATACCTGCGGCCGTACCGCCGACAGGAATATCCACACTCGCGACCGATGCACGGATCGCATCGGCGTCCAGGGACGCACTTTTTTCCATGGCATCAAGAAAGACTTTCGCACCGACATAGTTGATCAGGCTATGACCTGATCGCGGCTCACTGCCAAAGCGATCTTTGTAGGCTTTGGCGAACGCACTGATGCCTGGAGCTCCATTTTCATTGGTTTGAAACTGAGGAAAATCCACGTCCAGAACACTTTCCATATTTTCAGCGCCGACGACCTTTACGGTGTCCTGCATGGAATATCCGCCACCCGCACCGACTACGGCTTTAGGTTTGAAACCGGCTTCACGGATCTGACGGAAAAACAGTGTCGTATCGTTCTGATAACTGGTCTGCAATACCACGTCCGCTTGTGCACCTTTCAAGCGAAGAATCAGCGACGAGAGGTCCACGGCTTTGGCAGAATACGGAAGCACCTCGACCACGTTCAGCCCTTGCTCTTGCGCCAGCCGCTTCTGGAAGCCAGCGATGGTCGTACCGTACAGGGCATCCTCATGGATGATGGCAATCTTGAGTTGCTTGGGATCGACCTTCAGCGAGGGGCCCACAATTTGCGTAATCGCCGTGATCGTCCCTTCAGCGAAATTTCTGGCGGTTGGGTTGCTACGCATGACGTATTTGAGGTCTCGCTCGGTGATGTTGTCGGAGACCGCACCGAGCTCGAAATACGGCACCCCGGCCATTTCCGTAACCTGCGTGGCAGCAAATGACAGGGCTGAGGAATAGCTGCCGAACACGGCGGTCACATTTTCAACAGACGTCAGTTTGCGGGCGGCACCTACAGCCTGGCCTGCGTCAACCGCGTCGGCTTTGAGCAGTTTGATCTGCTCACCTTTCAAGCCTCCGGCAGCGTTACGCTCCGCGACCGCTATTTCGAGGCCACGATAGCTCTCATCACCGAGCAGAGCCAAAGAACCGCTGAGGGGATAAAGGGCACCCATTTTGATGTCCGCGTATACGGCAATCGGGGTCGTCAGGGAAAGCACAACGCAGGCGGCTTTAACCCAGTTTTTTGTACTCATTGTTGTTATCTCCTGGTTTGGCGCCAGCGCATTTGGGCACCATTTGAACCGCTTCATATCTTTTAAACGACGCTCATGAAAGCCATCGTGCGCGTGGATATGAAAGGTTCTGTTTTAAATTTGTTATTAACCAAGCTCATTTATGAAGCGCTTCATATTTATTTCAAAAAATTGAGCAGCGTCAAGCGCTCAGTTAGGATTGCCAATCTGAAAACGCTTCAAATTTTCGTGACCCACGGGCATGAAAAAACCTGAAGCGCCCGCGACATGCAGGCGCTCCAAAAATAGGACTGATAGAGACAGTATGTGCTCGTGAAAGCATCCGGACTTAAACGCTGTGAACGAAAAATGTTGCCCTCATACGCGTGGGTTTAAATAGAACTCGATGATCGCGGGAAGTACCTGCTCGGGCGCTTCCAAGGTCGGGCTATGCCCAATCTTGCTGAGCCGGATCAATTTCGAGTTCGGCAATTCTCGCTTCATCTCATCGGACCACGCTGGAGGTCGCGGCATGTCCTCCTCACCGTTGATGATCAGCACCGGAATATTGATCGAAGACAACAGAGAGACAGAGCTTTCACGATGCATAACCCCTTTCATCGCAGGGCGCAGCGTTTTTGGCAAAACCTCAATGCGATCGCGCCAATACGCTACCAGCGACTGTTTTTCAGGGTTATTGCGCGTGGTCTTGCCGAACATTACTTCCATGGTCATATCGAGAATTTCGCCCGTGAAACCTTGCTCACCCGCATCAACAACCCATTGCGCAAATCGCGCCCCTTGCTCCGGCGGCTCACCGCAGGCCGATGACCCAGCCACCACCAGGGACCGAAACAGATCCTGCCGTTTGGCGATTAGCCGGAAAGCGACATCGCCGCCCATCGACTGAGCCATGACATTGATTGCCTTGAGTTGCATTACTTCAATCAGCGCGGCCATGTCGTCAGCACACTGATCCATGGTGATGATGTCGACATCATCCAGTGCGCTTTTGCCCTGCCCCCGGAAATCTGGCCGTATGACCCGAAATTTTCCGGCTGCAGCCTGCACCAGACCGTCAAACATAGTCCCGTCGAGAAAGCAGGAGTGAAGACAAAGAACGACTGGAAGATGGGTCTCACCTGTATCTTCGACCCAAAGTGTCGTGCCATTGACCTGAATATTTTTACCTTGCGAATTGGCGCCCGACAGCATGTTGATTCTCCTCAAAGACAAGCCTTTCAAATGAGCGAACAAGGCAGTGCGCGCACCACAGCTCATTTATTTTTTATTAAGTGAGAGGGCTGCTTATCGTCGCAGCCACCCCGGTTATCTTTGGACGTCGAGCGTGTCAGCCAGCATTTCCAAGCCCTGCTTCATGCAGGAAGCTTCGGACGGTGTCACAGAACTCAAGAGGGTTCTCAGTCATTGGGTAGTGACCCGTGCCTGCAAGCACTGCAATCTTGCTGCCGGGAATTCTTGATGCCGTTTCTTCGACTTTTTCCTGGTAGACCAACCAATCAGCATCACCGCGGAGCAGCATCACCGGCGCCTTGATTTTGCCCACCTGGGAGCGCTGGTCAAAATTGGCGTAGCCTGTCAGGTCGCCGCGCATGACTTGCGGCGTCGTGCGGGAAATCTGCCAAACAACTTCTTGAGCGCGGTCGGGCGGAGTCCGATAGCCAGTCATCGAGCGCGACCATGCACCAATGATTTGCGTACCATTCATCAGCAGCATGTCGAGAAAGAAATCCGAAACTGTTGGCGTGTAATCCGCACCTTCGGCTGAAATGATCGCGCTGTAGGCGTCGGGTTTACGGGCCCCCAGTTCCAACACAAGGTTGCCCCCCATGGAACATCCGATGATCGCTGGACGTTCCAGACCCAGGGCCTGCATCAACCGCTCGTTGAACTCGGCGTGGCGTGTCAGGCTATGGAACGGACCGGAAGCCGGGGGCTCCGACTTTGAATGTCCGGGTGCATCGATTGCAATCACCCGAAACTCATCGGAAAGGCCGTCAAGTACATGGCGATACATGAGCGAGTCCTGGGACGCGGCATGGAAGCAGACGATGGGATGGCCCTGCCCAGCCTCCTCGTAATACACGCGGATGCCATCAACAGTAATGTAGTGCCCTGTGGTTTCCTTGCCCGACGGTTTGGGGACGGGGGACCAGGAAACGGTGCTTTCTACTTTTGCCTTGCCTACACGCTTCATGGCATCAAATGCCCGGGCCATTACATCTACGTACTGCCAGGCAGCGACAACATTCCCTTCTAGCTCAAGCTTGCCCAATCCTGGCGAGAGGGCCTCGAACCAATCGATCTTGCCTTCCAGAACGCGCTGCCACTCTTCATCCGGACCGGATACGACGATGTCTGCGCCCAACGGGCTACCTTCAGGAAAAACGGCTACTACCTTGCCGCAGAGAACCGCCAAAGTGGAAAAACCGCTGTCGTGCTTAAACTGGATCCGACCATCGAAATAGCGCGCTGCAGCTGTCCAGTCAGCATCGCTGTTGAGCTCTTCGGCAAATTGATTCAACCACTGACTGTCTTTGATGAGTGACATTGTAATTTCTCCTGACATTGGACATCCCACGAGGGATTTTTTATAGATTGCAGGCGTGACGTATTGAGTTTGTTCGACGATCTCAGCTCGCCATGTTGCAAGACGCTTTGGAAACCAACGCTTTGTCGTGCTTGAGGAACCACCCGGTGGTTTCGCGAGTGAAGAAGGCCGTCACGAGCGCAGCAACAATCATCAGCCCGGAAATGAAATACAGGGCGTAGTTGTAGCCGGACACTTGATCGAATCCACCACCGGCGCCAATGAACATGCCGATCACGAAGGGACCGAAGCCGCCTGCGTAAATACCCACGTTAACAATGGAGCCCGCAATGCCGGTGGTGCCAGGCTTGGCCGAGTCAAAGGCAATCGCATACAGCAGCGTGTAGGGCGCATTCATCGCAAACCCGGCAAACAGTTGGATGCAGATCAGCCAGGTCAGGCTCACTGACGAGAACTTGAAAAGGTACATACCGATTGCCAGCCAGGCGAACACGACGATCAGGCACAACTTGCGACCCAGCCGATCCGAGATCCAGCCCCAGGCTATTTGCCCGAGCCCTCCGGTGATGGTGAACAGCACCGAATAGGCTGCCGCCTCGGCGAAGTTGTAATGGGCCACGAACGCCAGGTATTGCGGCAACCAGAAACTGATCCCGAAATAACCGACGATAGCGAGCATCGAGACCAGCGCGATGGTGCTGATATTCGGATTGCGGATTGCGGAGCGAAAAGCACCTTCGGGAGCAACGACAGTCCCTTGCGCTGCGCTCAGTGCCGGAACGGTTTCACCTGCATCACGCACATGATCAACAAAGGACTCGTAGCGCTTTTTGGTGCAGAACCACCAATAGATGGAGAAGATGATGATCATCGGTACTGGGAACAGCAGAAAAGCCAGGCGCCAGTTTTCAGGACCGTAGGCGTTCAGCAATGCACTGATCGCCAGGCCTCCAATCAGCGTACCCCACGGATAACCCGTGTGATGCAGACCCAATGCAAAACCGCGCCGCTCGCGAGACCACCACTCGGACAAGGAGGTGACTTCGATAGCTTCACCGGCACCACCGAAGGCGTGGGAAATCACCTGCAAGGCCACGAGCATGCCCAATGATGCGGTCAGGAAGTTCAGCCCTGTCAAAAAGGTGAACAGTGTGTAGGCAACTACGATCGGCAGGTGACGATACTTGCGCATCCAGCCCTGCCCGCCTTTATCCGCCCAGATCATGCAAGGCACGGCGATCAAGGACGTTGCGATGGTGATGAACGCTGCGAGCAGCCCCGTCAGTTCTGCACTGGTTTTGAATTCGCTCGTGATCGAGGGCAACACCATGAAGAACATCTGACGTGAGTTAGCGTCCATGGCATAGACAAGCCAGAGCAAGGCCATTGCTCCCCACGAGGCGGCTCCAGCGCCTTTGGAAACCAGTGTGAACGACGCAACGGCACCAACTTTTTCTTGAGCGAGTCCCATAGGATTGTCTCCCGCTGAGTATTATTTTTATTGTCCCGACTGATGATCAGTGCAGAGCACGCGCATCGTCGGGTTTGCAGGTGGTTGCCGGACACTAAAAGCGTTGGAAAGCACCGTGCCCAAGATTACGGCTCGACAAGATTTGATGGATATAGCTAGAAAAGCACACCTGCTTTGAATTTTAGGCACAGGTAGTGGGCGAACGAGATTTGCTTGATGAGGCCAGCGTGCCAATTGCGCCTGAGCACAGTTCAAGAGCAGCTCCACCGCGATTAGGATTAGCTTTCGCAAAGTGCGTTAACGCAAAAGCCGAGAGGCATGTTGCGTCGAGTCGGCAAGTCCCTCCAGTCACCATTTACGCTGATATCCGGTCGCCCCGTTGCCCCGGTTGTTGCAGCCGATACACCTTTGACCCACGTACCGGAATTTCATTAACCCTGTTTCGAACCCCGAACTCGTTGTTGCATTTTGCTTTTCAGACTGCGGGGTTGGGTCAGCGTAGTGTCGGCACCCGGGTCAATAATGCGTCGACGGAAACATTTAGCGCCGATCTCGGTTTCGCAGAGCATGATCGGTGCCGTCCCACCGAGCGCTTTATTCGGTGCCGACATCCACTGGGTGGCAGCCGCTTGGCTTTCAACGATCCTCTCGGCCAAGTGACTGAGCGTAGCAATTCGGTCCACACGTTCGGAGGCGACAGGATCAAGGTTCTTTTGCGCTCGCCGTCGTCTTTCAAGGGTCGAAATTGATGCATTGAGCAGCGTTTCCAGGTGGCGGTCCTGAAGGTTGAAGGCCAAACGAACCACCTGGATGAGGTCGGCGGGCAACCCTACTTTTATTTGGTGCAGCCTCCGCGCATCCGTCAGCGACTCTCGATGGGAACTGAATCGCCAAAAGGCCGCGATGCCCTCCTCTCGGGACACAGCTTTCTTTTTTGCCGGACGTCGAGTCGCAGTTGAAGTGCTCATTAACACTTCCTCCCAATGATGTCCCATCCAATGGAATATGAGCTAACGCCTGTCTAACCGGAAGCGCCATTGAGCGCCAGTGGAATTCCATAACGCCCTAGGTCGATAAGGCGATGGAGCCCTTTCCCCTCTACGTATCCACAGACCAGGATCAGCTGCTTAGGGCTGATGATGAGTGGCCACGGCGGTCAATCGATGCTGGAGCTCAGGAAGGGCTCGGTCAGTCGGTCGCCCCTTCGCTCTTCGAGCTGCCCGGCCCGCAGGATCTCGTTTGCATGGGGATAATGCCGTAACAGCTGGCGGGCCTGACGTCGCATGGACGCTGAAAGCGCGGAATCTTCTGCAAGCTCGACCAGAAAGTCTCGTGTCTGGATGAGTGCGCGCGTGCGCTCGTTCGGCATCGTCATGTTCTTCTCCTCGCACACACCGTGCACGGTCCCGCCGCGCTGAGTTTGATGGCGTCTGCCGACTTTTCTGCCCGGTCAATCACCTACAGCCTACACCCAAACCAAGACCGCCCATGGACTCTATCGCCGGGATCCGCCCGGGCTGTTCGTGAATCACGCCCCTCGCCGCCTCGGCGTACCGCCACTCGAGCCTCTGCGCACCAAAACCGCGATCAGGTTTGAGAATCTTGGTTTCTCATACCTGTGGAATCGCTTACTTCAAGGGTGAATTAGCCTGGTTGTACAGCTGTAATAACGTAGTCCGTAGCTCACTACGAAATCGTCGCGACGCAGTCATTTTGACTCATCCGGATGACGCCGCCAGTCACCGAACGGCGCGTCGGCCTCCACGTAGCGCAGGGCGCTGTGCACGTCACGCCAGCCGACATACTCCATCAACGCCTTGGTGCTCCATTGGTTACGCGTGGCCCAGGTAGCAAAACCGCGGCGCAAGGAATGCCCGCTGTAGCGCTCCCCGGCGACGCCGCCGCGGGTCAAAGCCCGGCGCACCACCCGCGCCACGCTGTACGGGTGCAGGGCCTCGGTGGACAGGTGGCCCCAGCGATCGATGGCACAAAACACCGGCCCCTGCTGCAATTGACTGAGGCTCAGCCACTCCTCATATGCCTGAACCGGACACAGGCGTTTTAATGCCGGCACACTGACGCTGCGGCCCTGATGCTCACGGTCGGACTTGCTGCTGGCGAGGAACAGACTCAGCCCTTCGCCCGGCACGAGCTGATTGGCTTCAATGCGCAGGCGGCACAGGTCATCACTGCGAAACGCACGCCAAAAACCCAGGAGCAGCAAGGCCTGATCGCGACAGGCGCGCAGGCGCACGGCCACGTCCGGCGACGCTGCCTCGACTTGTAATGCAGCCACGCACTGCTCCAGTTCGCGCAGTTGCAACGGTTCGGCTTGCCGGACCTGCCGCGGGTGCAGCGCCTGAATACCGCGCAACACGTCGCGCACTTGCGGGGCTTTGGTTGGGTCGACAAAACCATGCTTCAGATGCCAACGCGCCAAGGCCGCCAGGTGGCCGCGCAAGGTGCTGATCGACAGGGCTTCAGCGTGCTCAGCCAGATAACGCACAATGCTGTCACTCGACGCTGGGAGAAACCCACCCCAGCCCACCTCAAAATGCGCCACGGCCTGTTCGTAGCGGCGCGTGGTGCTTTCCCGCCGCGCCGCCTGCAGGTACCGCTCCGCGGCAGTGGTCATCCCCTACCCTCCTCGCCCGGCGGGCTTGTACCGGTGTGGACTAAACAGATTGTCGTCTTGATCAGAAACCAGGCAAGTCAAATGGCATGCGTCATACTGCTTAAGAGCCGGAAATCCTACAGGAGCTCCTGACATGGCCCGTGGCGGTATCAACAAAGCTTTGGTGCACGCCGCGCGTGATGCCTTGTTAGGGCGTGGGCTGCATCCGAGCATCGACCTGGTCCGCGTTGAGCTCGGCAATACCGGCTCGAAAAGCACCATTCAGCGCTACCTGAAGGAACTCAACAGCAGTCAGGCCGCCAACCTCGGGCCGTCGCCCACCCTCAATGAAAAATTGACCACCTTGGTGAGCAGTCTAGCCGAGCAATTAACCCAGGAGGCGCGTGACGCCGTCGCTGACGAGCAAGAGCACCTCGCGCAGCAGCAGGCCAGCTATGCACAGGCGCACGCGCAGCTACGCGAACGATTGGAGCAATCGCTGACCACCATCACCCTCCTCACCGACGAGCTGGAACAGCAGCGGCAGCGCGAACGTGGGCTGCGCGAGCAATTACAAGACAGCGAGGGCGAACGCCAACAACTGCGACAGCTAGTGGCAGGGCAGCAACAGATCCTTGAAGAGCGGGCCCAGCAGCTGCAATCACTGGAGGACAAACATCAGCATGCCCGAGAGGGACTTGAGCACTATCGACAGGAACAACTGACTCAGCGCGGGCAAGAGCTGCGCCGGCACGACGAGCAGACCAATCAGCTGCGCCAGGAACTGCGGTCCTTGCAGAACGTGCAACTGGCCAAACAGGAGGAACTGGTCCAGGTGTACCGTGAGCAGGAACGCTTGCGCAATGAGCATCGGGTACTGCACGCACAATTTCGTCAACAAACCCAGACCCTGAGCGATACCCAACAGGCCCACGACGTACTGGCGATCAAGCTGCAACAAATGCAGACCGAGTACGCCGTATTACGGGAACGGGTCAAACCGTACCTGCTTCAACACCGCGAAAACCGCCGGCAGTTGCGGGAGCAGGCACGCCAGATTGAAACGCTGCAAACTCTCCTGCGCCAATTGACGCCCCCCGGCTAGGACCGGAGGTTTCGCTCGGAAGCCGGTGCCTACAAGATTGTTATCGAAAAATAGGTTGGCGCCGGAGATTAGGCGCATGCGGTGTTGCTACCAAGGCGGGTCCTGTGCCCCCCTGTAAAAGCTCTGACAAGCAACACCGTTAAAACGCCAATCCCTCTGCGACCTCAATCAACAATTCTTCAACCAAGCGAGTGCCCGGGCTGGTGGAGAGCAGTGCAATGGGATTTTCACCTGAAAAGCGCGCCTTGGATTTGCTCAGCCATCGCTGGGCTTTGTGGGTGTCCCCAAAGACCGTCTGGGCCATGGCCGTGATATGCGCAAGACGAAACAGGCGATCACTCTCAGCCACGCTCAGGCGCTGACCGTGAGTCAAGCGGGTTTTAAGGGCCTTGAGCGAAATGATGTGGTTGCACGCGTCAGGGCTGAATACCCCCAAGTCGCAGAGCGTCTTAATACTCCCCGGCGAGAACCCCGCCTCGATCAACGCATGGATGTCCAGGTCAGAGGCATCGGTGGGAATAGGTAAAAACATTTCCAGCCGGACCCGGTAGGCTCGGTAAACATCATTGCGCATGACTTCAGCAAACATGATTCGCCTTTTGAGTTTGGCATCGCGCTTAAAGCTTCGGCTATCTTCACTCAGTGTGAAGATGGGGTGGTCGGAAATCCACGGTGGTCACCTTTTCTAATGCTCAGACCGGGGCCCCTTTTAATTGGTAAACGTCTTTTGCTGGCTGCCTAAGGGGGTGAATTCAGGTCGATGTGGCAGTCCGGTTACCTGCCAGCAATCCGACCGGTTCCATGTCTCTACCCGCCGACAGTGCGATGTCCAAGAATCGACTTGCACAGGTGCGCGCCCTGAGCGCTGCTTGGGCTTCGAGCTGAAACTGCTCAGCGAGGAGCCATTGGTACGTTTTGACTTTGCGCTTACCTTTCATCACGGCTCTCGTAGTGAGTCACGCATGTCTATGCCCTGGCAGACGTGAAGCAATGAGCGGAGTGCCTTGGATTTCTGCAGTCTCTACTCCCGTCGTCCAAAAGATATCACGCACTATCTGTTCAGGGTGGGCCGCGCATCTCTTAGACGCCCGCTTCGGACCTGAAGCTCCATGTTTAAAAACAGGATGAAAAATGCAAGTCCAGAGTTGCCAATTTAGCACCCGTCGGACTGTGCGCAGTTAGCGGCCAATGAGATGACGATGCGGGTTGCTCGAATTGAGTCCGACAACTGCTCTCAGTTGGAGACGTCCGTGAAAATGCGACCCCATTCTCGGACGAGCAGGATCCGGCACGCCGACACTGCACCACCGAAGCAGCGTTGTGAAACCGTTTGCATATTGTCTTCAGTTACATAGGTAATCGTTTGCCCACGCTCATCGAGTAAAACGCCGCCAGCTCCTCTTAAAAGTGCGTGGCCTGCGACAACGTCATGTGCAGAAACTGGATAAAGCGAGATGCCACAGACCCCCTCACCGGCGGCGACTTTGGCGAGCCTATAGGCAATGGATGGCATTGCGACAAAGGTGCTGGGTTGGCAGAGGGCTCTGTTGAGCTCAGGCTTGTAGATTGCAGCGGCACTGACCATCACGAACTCGCCGCTCGACAAGGTTTTGGTAGAAAGCTGTGACAGCACCGATTGTCCGTTGCGGCTCACCTCGGCCATGCCTTCTGCCCAAGCAATGCAATCAGGGGCGCCCTCAACGGTGACGGGGGCATATACCACACCTAATACCGGCGTTTGTTTGTGCAACAGACCGATGGACAGGGCTGAGCCTTTGAGCCCTTTGAGGAAGTCCGTGGTCCCGTCGTTCGGGTCAACGACCCAGCACCATGGATGGCCGGTTAGACGATGCCCGGTTTCCTCTCCCCAGAAGTCGCAAGGGAAAAGCTGCAGCAGATGCGGACGCAAAAACTGTTCGATCTCTTCGTCTACGGCGGCCTTGTCACCTTGACCCCGTGGCCCGTCCACACTCGCCCACTCGGCAATCAGCAGCTCGCCGGCGCGAATAACGATCTCAATGGTCTGGGTGAGCAGCGGTTCAAGGTTGATCTTTTGCACGAAATGGGATGCCTTGAAGTTGGATGGGGTAATACGAGGGACCTCGACTGAGGCGCGAAGCGAGTAGCCCCTCAGCCGTCTAATCAGCTGTCAGTCAGACGGGCAACAGCATCGCTCAAAACTCGTGCGCGCCACTTGCCGCAGGACGACAATGGGCCTCGCCCTCCATCTACGCCTGGACTGAATGCTGTTACCTGGCCAGCGTAACCGCTGCGAAAGGGTTGCGTTGACATCAAGATACAACCTCTTCGAGGGGTGAGGATTGTCGAGTCACTGTTCAATGTGTACGCCCTTGTGCCTCGACCTGGACCAGTAAACAAGCCGCTTTGCCATGCTGGGTGATGACGAAAGCATGCCCTTGCGCAACTAACACCAGCAGACGACGCATCCGCCGGCGATCCTGGCTTTTGCTGTAGGTGGTACGCATGGCCGATACCCTGACTGTATCTCGATATAGCGTAGCCTTTTCACGCCATGCTGCGACCTCAACGCATGCACGCCACCTCAACACTTGGGTTGGCGACAACGAGTTCACAAGTTAATAACGTCCAGGATTCTAGGCGCTACTGGGTTAAGCCTGTCGCTGCGCCTAAAATCCTAGGCATTAGCTGAACGAAGAGTTAGGTTGCACGATGGTCGGATTGCCGCGCGGCTGGTAGCCCGCAAGCGTTTCGGACGATCATGACCCTGAATCGCCCGCTCTCGCTCGGTGAATTTACGACGCACGCACCGGTTAGAAAGCGCTACACCCTTCCGGTGTTATTTCACCTGTTGTTCTGACCACGCTCCGGTAACTGCAGGGCATACAGGCCAGCGAGCAACGCTCGTAAGACTGAAGGTCTTCACTTATTTTCGCTTCTCCTTGAGCAAAAAAAACCGCTTGGCCCTGCCCCACTACAGCCCAATCCCCCGGACGCACACTTGGTCGTCACCCCCCTGCGCCAGCAAAGTTGCCAAGCGATAGGAGCTCGATGCGACAAATGGTATGTACGTTCGCAGATCGGAACAACCGGCCGGCAGATCAGCGCGCCGGCGTTAGCGGACGCGTGCGCCCAGATCGATATTAAACGACGTCAGTTGGACAGAGACAAAAACACCATTATGGCGGCTGAGGCAGTAACATCGATTGACGCATTCCGGGGCGGCTTTGCCCTTGGTCGACCTTGCGTCAGCGCCAACACCCCGTGCACGGCTAAAAGGCTTATCGTTACGGTCGGCAAGCCCTTAATGCCGGCGTTCAAGGAGGTAACATGGCAACCAAGAAAATCGAGGTCTACCGCGGTTCAGAGGGACACACACCGACGTCTAAAAAGGCAGATAGCATTCACCTCCACATCGAACTGCCGGCAATGAGCGGGAGCGCGACAAACGTATACCTCGACTGCCTCGAGATCTTGAACCGTGTATTTCTCGGCGCACTGCCCATGGCCGCGGCCGATTCAGAGGAGCCTGCCTCGGGCCTCAGCGCTCCCGGCACACTGAACCCGCACACGTTATTCAGGGAGGCGGCCATGCTGGCGGAGGCGCAGCAATTGATCCTGCAAGGCGGTGAGTGGGTAACTTCGGCGGGCTTAGCCCAACTCACAGGGCTCTCGCCTGCCGCACTCGCGGCAGGACTAGCGGAATGGCTGCGCGAAGGCCGTATCATCAAATTGAGCGACCAGAGCCAGGATTACTTTCCAGCGTTCGCGTTTGGCGACCCAACGAAGCAGCACCCCACCACCGAATTCGGCGCGGTAGTCAAAGTGCTAAGCGCAAAAAAGGACTGTTGGGGGATGGCGTTCTGGTTCGCATCAAGCAATCACTTCTTGGGAGGCAAGCGTCCGCAAGACCTGCTGCGAACGTTACCGGATCATGTGCACAGTGCAGCGCAGGAAGAGGTGGCGTGGCAACTACCTGGTTGATAGCCTCACAATCGGGTACGAGGTAAGCAGGTGCGTTATGGCCGCGTAGTCGATCCACCCGGCCGAACGCATTTGTCTGTTGTGGCGGAGTGTGCAACACATGTTGCAGCAGCGGGAGAACCAAATCCAATTGCAAAGAAAAACATTGGCTCGCTCGCGAGGCGCTGGACCAATACAGACAAAAACGCCTGCGGCAACGCGAGGACAAAAGCCGTCACCACCCACGACTTGCAAATGCAATAACTGCAAAACGATTTGCGTGACCATCTGCAGACCCTGCTCTTGCAAGCTGAGTCGCAATCCGAAGATATGCCACCCCGACATGAAATGCATCTGATGCGACGACCCTCAAGTAGCGAAGGTCAATCGCAGGTCTGCTTGCTGGCGTAATACGCGGCCCGTGCGCGTATAAATTCGCCTGGGCCGTTCTACCTCCTGCTCTACAGGTGCGGCAAGTAATTCTCGAATCAACATGCCCTGCCGGGGTTCGCCGAGCACCCAAAGCCACAGTACGCAGCGCTCATCCCAGCATCGAACCCACCCACGCTCGATAAGACACTGTCCCAGTTTTGCTTGGTCACTTACACGTTGCTCAAATGCCGTCAGATCCCTTGGCCAAGCATAAATCTGACCCAACTGGCCGGAGCAAAGTAGCTCGTTTATCAATGGGTAGAGCAGCTGAGCAAAGCGACGGTGAATCGGCCTCGCACAGGCCAGCACGCAATAGTGAGTAAACTTTCGTTGCAACCATAGCCGCTCCAGATAGAAGCGGTTATCTAGACTGCGGAGCAACATAATCAAGATGCCTAGTCGCTGCCAGCATGGGCACCCACATAGGGCTCTGAGTGTTGTTGGAGAATAGCCAGGCAACGGTCGACCGTTCAGGCGTAAGGCAAACAGTTGTGCCTCAGTTTGATCCACCCGCAAATGAGGATCCAACGCCGACCACAGCACATTGTCATAAACCATGCGCAGGGCGGGGTAAACTTCGTACAAGTTCTTGCGTATGGCCACACTCGCCTCCGCCCCCTCAAAACGACGTCGCCATGCTCTACGTAGCTCTTGCGGTACCGCGGCGTCAGCAAGCAACGTGATGTCCTGCTTAGCCAGCGAGGCGGCGACCGCCGCGCCGGTACATTCGCAACCTATAGCCTGTGCAGTTGAAATCGCAAAGGCCATACCACGAAGTTTGGCGATGCTGATATACGGCTCCCGGCGAGCTGGCATATCACACCTCGAACAATCTGTAGTGCTACTACCTAAATTGTAGTTGAGCTACAACGCTAGGATACGCCATGCCCCTGTCGAAAATATTAATAGAGAAATCCTATGCGAAATATTCAAGCCCTGATAGAAATATAACCGATTGATAATATTAAATTTTTTCAACACCTCTCTTTAAAGCCTGCTTTGTTATTACGTGAAATTCAAAACCGTTACCCGACTCAGACGTTTTACTAATTCGCCTTTCGCTATTCATAAGCTCTGGCTGAAGGCCCAGACTGTGTAAGCCTGGCCGAGAATAGTGCCCAACCAATTGTAGGGCCTGGGATTTTTATTTTATCAGTGATTGGCAACTAGGCTGTGACAATCATTCGTTTAGGCAATCGAGAGCGCAGCGATCTGCTGCTTAGAAAAGTCAAAACTCACAATAGAACAAATCTATAATCTTATGCGATAACATAAGCTAGCAACCTATCCATTTAACCACCTGATTTAGATGATTTTTTAAATTATCCGACTCATAGATTTTCTTCATCAGTGACCTCGACGCCGGAGGACAAACGCGCGAGCATAACCCCAAGCCCTTCACCCTTAGTCTCCGCGATAGTTCCAAGCTGCCACCTCCGCGCGACCTGAGTTATGAGCGGGAGCGTAAGTTAGATATCGATGTGGTGAGTAGGCTGAACGGTCCAACACTGACGCAGGCGAAGGCTGGTCCTCTGCTCAGCCCCCTATCAGACAATCAATGAGCGCGGATCGTAATCTACAGCTAGTTCGGAGAACGATGATGAAGACGACGCGATTAATTCAGTCTCAAAAGCGGTTTGTGCAGAAAACATTGCACCCATTTACCCCTAAGCGTCCGTTATCCCCTGCGCCTACGGCACGGTCGAAAAACCTCCGTCCTTGCGATAAACGGTTCCGGCAGCATCAGCACGCTGAATGTGCAGTGAAAGGCAAAACATCTTTTATCTCCTCGCTCTTGCCTCGCCTCTCGCACTTGTACCAAAAGCTTTTCGGTCAGTCAGAACCTGCTTTGACCACTCGCACACACGGCACCCGATCAAATCTTGCCTTTGCAACCATTAAAATCGAGACTGATCTTTTAAACGACACTTCTAGATGGGCCAAATACGGATTGAGTATTCCGCACTACCTTACAACTGTGTCAACAAGCGTTTTTTGCCATATCCTCACGTGGCAATTCAAACAAGGCGGAACACTGACGCAGGCCACTTTCGAAGCCTTGAACTCCACGTTTAAGAAAGTGCCAGGCGACGTGTCCATGTTGTGCCCCATTACTCAGCGCTATAGATACCGCGGTACCGATTATGAAGTAGCTCTTGTTCAGAAAAGCTGTATATGGTTGCGTCCCTGTGTTACTCGCAATCGCAATACAATTCCAGCCCACCCTCTTTCAGCTTCGCGTTACACGCTCCAAGGCTTATCTCCATCCCTCGTTAAAATTCCGGGTCCAACGGGTAGGACTGCGCGCCCTGAAACTAGAACTACTATGAAAAATCAAACCGTACGGTCATTGCAGCTGGCTATGTCTCGCCTGTCGAAGTAATGGTGTTCTTTTATTGCAATGCTCTCGATCAACACGGGAGTTAGATACGTTAACAAAAAACCACTCAAGCGAGTCGAGCAGTTTGACCTAATCCTTATCAAGTTCATACTCTCCATACGCTGACCGTCATTGGGATTGGCGTATGATGGCCAAGCTAAAGGGCTACCATGATGCTGGATAAAAACTGGGTTCCGTCACATTCTTCACCGGCGCGTGACGTGCGTAAAAACCGCTATGGAAAGTCGCTAGTCTATTTTCCATCGCGAAAAAATCACGCCCAGCTTATCTGCGAAAGTCATAATGAAGCCGACATGTGCTTGATCTTGGAATACCTGCCTGCAGTCATTCAGTATTACATCCAGCCAGTCAGCCATACTTATAATGACGGCAACAAATCACATACATATACACCTGATTTTTTTATCCAATGCGACGACCGTAGTTATTTTATCGAGATAAAAGGAGGGTATTCGGATCAGACCAGTTCCTACCAGCGCACTTTAGATAATTTTGCGGCCACAGCCAGCGCGCTAGGTTACGGATTTGAAGTCTTCGTCCTTTCCGACTTTCCTACTGACGAAACTCTAGACAATCTCGGGCTACTGTATTCGCGCTCTCATCAGGTCACCGCGTTTGAGTTGCGGCAACTCATGCAATGCCTTGGTACATGGAACGGGCCACTGACAATCTCTCTACTGCTCGCGCACAATCCAGCGCCCTCAATGAGAGCTGTGTGTGCTGCCATTTTTCAACAAAAACTGAATTGTGATCTCACTAGCATGCTCAACTTGCACACCCCGCTTTCCGGTGAGGTCAAACATGAAGAACACAACCCTAACTGGCCAAGCTTAGTTTGTTTTGATCAATCGATTTCCTCTCACGACATCTAAAGAAATGCCGTTCCACCAAAATTTATGTATAGCCGATTTACCTGTGGTAGGCGATAAATGCAAAATTCCAAGCCAATACGCCATTAACTAGAGTTGACCACCCGCCTGACAGTGCCGGCGGGCACTCCCTTAGTACTTTCATACATAGCTTGCATAACTTCATCAGGGAAGCAATCACTGAGCATACAACCCCTAACATACGGCAGAGCCAACCACTCCGACAAATTTAGTGAAATTTTATACTGTTTAAAATAATTTGAAGCCACGCTTATAGTATTTTGCCCCAACTGAGGATTGCAATCTATGGGCAGCATCAAGACAATCAAGACCGGCAGCCAATACAACATTTACGGGAAAATTTACGAAGTGGTCTCAACAGAAGACACTCGGATTACAATGCGCTCGGTCCAATACAAAACAATATTATTCTTCACGCCGGATTTGCTGAATAGCCTTCTACTGAAAGGAGAAGTGCGCCTGCATGCAATGGCAACAATTGATTCATCGTACGAGGCTGTTTTACACACCATGCCCCAGGCCCAGAAGAAAGAGTATTTACGTAAAATATACTATAGTCGAGAACTTACGGAGCGCTTTCAAGGTTCTCTGCCTCATGATGCCGTTGAGGCAGAGGTAGAGCGGTTATCGAAATGCTATGGGGACGACAAGCCTCCCTGCTACACCAGCGTTTACTCATGGGTCAGAACTTACCGCGAGTCAAATTTCAATCCATTTTCGCTGATCAAACGAAAAAGCACTCTCCCTCGCGGCAAGCAACTCAACAATGAAACACGCGACATTATCTCAACATTTATTTATAAATTTTATTTACAACCCAAACATCCTACGATCAAAACCCTTCACAAGCTAATTACGGCGCACATCGATAACGAAAATGAGGACCGGAGCAGCTACTCTTTAATTAAAATCAGTACCCCCTCGCTCTCCACCGTATCTCGCGAGATCAACCGCATCAATCAATATTATAAAGATGTTGAACAACTCGGAAAACAGGAGGCCCAAAGGGTCAACAACTACAGCACGAAACAAAAAATTTCGCGACTATTACTAAGACTCGTCGAAGGAGACTCACACGAAATGGATATTATCGTGGTTGATGAAAAGAGACGAGTGCTTGGACGACCATGGTTACACTTGCTGATTGAAACCTCCACGCGCTATGTCATCGGATATGAACTTTCTCTGACACCTCCGTGTGCCGAAAAATTCCTGAAGTCGCTCCGGATGGCACTTTCGTGTGAAGACCCCGAACACTTCGGTGGTCGCCCGATCGAAATTACCGTCGATAATGGTGCAGAAGCCGCAAATGAAACGGTCAAAAATTCTGGTGATCTGCTTTGCATAAAAATTCATTATGCACCACCCCGCACGCCGAACGCCAAAGCAATTGTTGAACGATTTTTTGGTACGCTTAACAGTCAACTCATCCACGCAATGGAAGGCTCCACGGGATCAAACCCCGTTATTGGCAAATATTACAAAGCCGAAGATGGCGCCTGCATACAGATGAGCAAATTGAATGAACTTTTTGATTGTTTCATAAATGAAGTTTATCACCAAGAATACCACCAATCCATACACACATCACCGCATCAAGCGTGGTTGACAGAATCATTGGACCAACTGCCACCGGAACGTTACACCCAAGATGCACTGAAGAGCGTATGCCGGCAGGTTGTATACAAAAGAATAAACGGTGGAAGGGTTACACACAAATCTCTCTCATGGACCGGCCCTAGCCTGCCCGCGATTGCAGCCGCTCTAGGCAAGAGCCGAAAAGCTATTGTCTACATAGATATAACCGACCTCTCACGCGTATGGGTTTGTCACCCGGATAAACCCACTGAATTAGTTGAAGCCTTTGCGACAGCCCCCTACCAAAACAACTTGACCATGTACGCGCATCAGCTTGTTTTGGATGACCTCAAAAAAAACAAAATCAAGTTCGATGATAGCCGCGCACGTCAAGCACTGTTAAAAATCTACAATGAACTTTGGGAAATAAAACACAACTCAACAGCTCAGTCTCGCCATAATCTGCGGAAAAATAAACGACTGTTGGTGGCCGCGGAAAAACTCGGGCTTTCGTCGCGTACTTCGCGACCCACAGGCAAAAACGACGCACCCGCGCCTGCCAAGTTGCCGACCGATTTTGCCAGCCTTCCCTTACAGAATCTGCCTACCTACGTTATCGGGAGTTAATCTCATGACACTATCAATTGCCATGGAATCGAAGATCATCGAGTTTTCAAATACTATCATTATRCACCCTCAATATGCTGCGGCCATCGAAAAATTGCTTCACGGCATGGAAGCCACGCGGTTGAGAAAGGAACCCTGTTGCGCACTCTTATTGGGTGACCCAGGAACGGGGAAAAGTACCGCCTGTACGCAGATAATCAATATGGTCGGTGGACAGCGCACAGTCTTTCTTGAAAGTGGGCAGTTCAAACAAGTTCTCGCCTTTGATTGTCCTGTGCCAGCCACGTACTCAATCATAGATTTGTGCACCGAAATGCTCAAGGCGCTTGGAGACGACCCTCCTGTAGCCAAACTCGCTACATTACAAAATCGGCTTTTCCGTTTGCTGAAAACATGTGGAACCAAACTCATTATTATCGACGAGGTGCACGACCTCCTGAACCCAAGTGCTGTAAAGACGTGGCAGAATGTATGCAAGTGGATAAAACACGTGGCTAACAGCACTGCCATCCCGATTATTCTTTCAGGAAAAACCAGCGCAGAGTCACTGATAGACAAGCACGAAGAACTGGCTGGTCGCTATCCATATCGCGCCAGACTGAGCAACTTGAAGTACGATTCAATTTTCATGGCGGTATTACTCAAATTGAATACTGAAATGAGCAGAATCGGAAATTTCTCCAAACCGTTACACATTACCGACAGCAAAATCTCATGTGCGTTCTACTTGCACACACTTGGGAATATGCGGTCTTTACGGACACTACTTTATGAGATTATGCACATCGTATTAACCCGGAAAGGCGACGAAGTCACAATTTCGGATTGTGCAACGGCGGCGCGGCTACTAAACGACGGTGTCGAACCTTATACAAATCCCTTTGAAGTATCTGCTGGAACAATTCAAACACTTATGGAGCAACTGAAAGATGCATGAATTACCTTTTTGGCCTAGGCCCTACCCGCATGAAAGCCCGTCTAGCCTGGTTTCACGGACGGCTTTCCTTAATGGATATACCAATGTAATGAGCTTTTCGCGAGCACTTGGTGTGGATGCCTTTATAAGTTTTAAAAACTTATTCGAAGGAGAAGTCATAAGCGATTTCTTCTTAAAAAATGAAGAAAATCCATTCGCCTCTCAAAGCGTATTTTATAAGCGCTCATCCCCTTTAGCGACGGGCTTGAGTAACACCATAATTGCAAAAATTGAGATCCCTTTCAGAAAATGTCGGCATCACTCCCGATTTTGTCCGGCCTGCTTAGCGGAAGGATACTGGCGATTTATCCAAGATATCGACTATGTGGCTGTATGCCCCTACCATCATCTCTTTTACCTAAGCAACTGCCCCTCATGTGATAGGATATATCAATGGTCATACACCAATGGACCGTTTTGCAAATGTCAATTTGACCTACGGAACGCGTTAGCCACGCCCACCCAAGACACTGCCACTATAGAATTATTAGAATTATTTCTAAACCTTAACCAAGATGCAATCACCCGAACGTTCGCTGCTCTTGATTGCATGCAATACAAACTTCTTTCCGACCCCGACACTAATTGCGCAATCAGCACGGCGGTGAATATAGGAAAAGAGGATAAAAAATTCTTTATCTCTTACCTTACGAATCTAACCAACAGCTATCCGAACTTCCCGACACAAACATTGCTAAGTTCATGGATTCGGAGCCATGATCAATGGATCAGTAGCACAACATTGGATTATTTGAAAAATAATTCATCCCAATCGCACACTTGCACTGTGCATAACTGCTGCAAACCTCTCGCATTCAGCTTTGCCGAATTAAAATCCTCATTCGGCGCTGTCGGCGCACTTGAAACCACACGATCCATTATAAAAAATCATTCATTTCAAAAAATATGTATCGCCAACAGAATTTTTTACCACAAGGATCAAATGTGTGAGGTTATAAACAAATTTAAACAAGAACGAACTAGAGGAGAAACCCCTACCGGATATACACGCAAAGATTATGAATCGTTACATAAAATCCAATCTAACTGGGGGGTTCTGCCACACCAAGTCGAGGAACTTGTTTCAAATGGATTCATTCCAGGAGAGATTATCCTAGGAAAAATCACTCGAGGAAAATCTCGCGCAAAATTCATACACAAAGATTGCCTTAAATTATTTGCTCAAAAATTCACCACCACCCCGGCTTTATCCAGAGAATTTGGAATAACTGGCAAAGCCATCAAGTCAATCCTCTTTAAAAATAACATTATGCCGCCGCACGACAACTTCCCCTATCTTTATAGTCGAGAACAAATTACGTCGGACATAAAAAAATCCATAGAATCTCGCCACGATGACTTGAAGATCTTACGCGCAAGAAAAAAACACACGACTTTGGAGTTCGCATCACTAATAAACATTAAAAGAAAATCATTAATTCTGCTTATTCAGTCAAACACAATCCCAAAACTTACGTCACTATACATCCCTAAAACCAATTCTTTCACTGATCCGGACGCGGCCCTTAAGTTACTCATGGAATGGCGCAAAGACCATTTTACTCACTATGAGCTCGCCACCAAACTTGACACTAACGCCCATGTTTTAAGACGGCGCTTCGAGGTTAAACACGATACAAAACCGTTATTTATCGGCAATCAGAAATTTTATAGTACCAGTATTGCCAAGGAAATAGAGCGCCAGTTAAAAATGTATATCCCCCAGTACAAAGCGTGGTTATTGGCTAATCTGACCTCTGGAGGCCTTAAGCGCCTGATTGAAAAAAAGTTAATCAAGCCTATTACCACCGACCACCCCGCGTATTGCCCGTCAGTAAAACTATATTGTCTTTCGGACATACTTTCACTCTCGGACAACCTTCCCTGACCGGCACATCGTCATACCTCTCCCCCAAAAAGTCGTTCCCCTCTTATGTCGAAACCGATAGGCTGCAGATTTCGTTATCTGCTGAGTTTATATCCGAAAAATTCGCCTTCTGATGATTATAATTTTCAAGTCTATGACTTTTTGTTTACTAGAGTGGCTCTACCCAGTTAATCGGGTTCAACATCTAAAGGTTTTCAACGATGAATATCAAAACCCTGGCTTTGCTCCTGCTGGCTTTCTGTGCGCAACCGGTCTGGAGCCAAACGCCCGCCGCCTCGCCTGCCGCTGTCGACAGCCCCGCGCTGACCACGCGCCTGGCCGAGCGTGACCTTTGGGTCGAACACATTTTCTGGATCAGAAACTACGCGCTGGCCAATCAATCCGCCGATAAAAAGCAAGCCAAAGTCGCGGCGGACCAGGTCGTCGACAACGCGACCAAAATCGCCAACAGCATCGCCCCGCTCTACGGCCAACCGGCGGCGGATCAACTGCTCAAGCTGCTGGCCGGTCACTGGGGCGCGGTGAAACACTACAGCGATGCCACCGTCGCCAAAGACGCCAAGGGCAAGCAGGCTGCCGTCACCGAGTTGASCAGCAATGCCAAGGCGATTGCGGCTTTCCTGGCCACCGCCAACCCCAATCTGCCTGAAGCCACACTGGTCAACATGCTGTCGGCCCATGGCGGTCACCACGTCGCCCAGATCGATGCGTTTGCCGCGCACGATTACGCCGGCGAAGCCCGCACCTGGGCGATGATGCGCACGCACATCCAGGCCCTGGCCGACGCGCTGACCGCCGCGCTGGTCAAGCAGTTCCCTGACAAATTCTGATATCGCGCGAGGGTATCCCATGCTGGAAGGACTGGGCCGAACACAGCAAGACCTGCTCAATGCGCTGCTGCACCATGCGGGCGGCATGAGCATTGACGAGTTGGCTGAACATCTGGCCGTCACGCGCACGGCGATCCGCCAACACCTGGCGGCGCTGGAGCGTGACGGCCTGGTGCTGCGCGGCGACACCCGGCCGACGGGTCGTCGTCCGGAGCAGCTGTATCGGCTCACCGACCACGCGCGGGAGCAGTTCCCTCGCCACTATCAGCTACTGGCCAGCATATTGATTGATGAAGTCGCCGCCATCATCGGTCCCGAAGCCCTGGCTTCGCTGATGCGCAGCATGGGCCGCAAGCTGGCTTCGGACCTGGAACAACAGGTCGTGGATGAAGCCAGGATCGTCCAGCACATGAACCAGACGGGCTACGAAGCCGAGGTGTTTTTTCGCTCAGGCGGCACCCCGGAAATCGTTGCGCATAACTGCGTATTCCATCGCCTGGCCGCCGCCCACCCGGTGGTCTGCGAACTGGACCTGGCCTTGATCGGCACGCTGGGCGGCGGTGAAGTCGAACACAGCGAATGCATGGTGCGTGGCGGGCATGTCTGTCGCTTCAGGCTACGACCGAGCGAGAACCAGGATCCCGTTTAAACGACGCACCACTCCTTACCCTTCGTCGCACGCCTCGGCTGGACGACAGGCCGCCGCTTGTCCGCCGTGAACCTTGTGTCGAGACACCAGTCATACCCAGCGCTTCCCCCCCACTCCTATTATCGTCATCTCATCCGAGTTGCCCGTCCCATGCGCCAAACCGCCGTTGCCTTGCGCTTTCCTTCGCTGTGCCTGTTTTCCCTGCTCCCGGTTTTTGCCAGCCCCGCCCACGCCGATGGGCAACGGCAACTGGTCGACGCCATCAACGACTATCGCGCCCATCCGCAACGCTGCGACCGACGACCGACACAACGTTTATCACCCCTGACGCTTAAGTCGAACCTGGCCTTGCCCGTCGGCGTGGGCGGTGGGTTGCGGGACCGGTTAAAGGCTTCCGGCTATCAGGCAACCATGGTGCGCTCTATCCGCGTGGTGGGTGCACGGGATGCCGAAGAAGCGTTCGATATGTTCCAGGACGAACATTGCGCCGCACTGCTCGACAATCAATACGCCGACATCGGCGTCAGCCGCGCCGGGAGTGAGTGGCAAGTGGTGCTGGCGCGGCCGGTGCTCGACGGGCAGGCCGGCGATCCACGCAACGCCGCACAGGCGTTGCTGGCGCAGGTCAATGCCGCCCGGGCAAGGCCGCGCCTGTGTGGTCGCCAGCGCTTCGGGGTCGCGCGGCCGCTGACCTGGAGCGCCTCCCTCGGCGCCGCAGCCCAGGGCCATAGCAAGGCCATGGCCTACGGCAACTATTTCGCCCACCAGGACCCTGACGGCGACATGCCCTACGACCGCGCCAAGGCTGCCGGCTACCGTGGTCGGCAGATCGGTGAAAACATCGCCGCCGGGCAAGGCTCACCGAGCAAGGCCATGGCCGGCTGGCTCGCCAGCCCCGGGCACTGCGCCAACCTGATGAACCCGATGTTCACCCAGGTCGGCGCCGCTTATGCCACCAACGCCCGCAGCGACAACGGTGTTTACTGGACGATGCTGTTTGGCGCGCCCTGAGCCGCTGACCAGACCCACCTTGCGGGCATTAAAAAGCCCGCACTGGGCGGGCTTCGCGGGTGAGTGTAAGTAGGTGGCCGGCGCTGGTCTCCGGCTTACAAGGTTTATCAGGCCTCCCACAAAAGAGCCGTGAATCTGTATTGGAACTCTTCTGCTTCACACGGCATAAGGGCTGGATCCCAGCGCGGGGATCTTTCTAACCGTGTACCCTTCGGAACGCGCCCCACGTCTCCTTGCTATCCTTTTGCGCATCAGTCTGCGTCTTCACCTACAAGGTTGAGGATAGCAAAACAGACACGATTGCCAACCGGGCTTTTAGACCGATTTCGACCAGCAGAAAACATGGCAGGAAACAAAAATACTATCGGTGCGCAAATGACTCTAATGGATGAATTTCGCCAAGGCAGTTGCCTTTGTGGGAGCGAGCTTGCTCGCGATGAGGCCAACACATTCAACATTGATATCGGCTGACCCACCGCTATCGCGAGCAGGCTCGCTCCCACAGTGATTTCGGTTGCTTGCAGATTTTGCGTACTCCCACTAACCCTGTGGGAGCGAGCTCGCGATGAGGCCAGCACATTCAACATTGATATCGGCTGATCCACCGCTATCGCGAGCAAGCTCGCTCCCACAGGGTTAGTGGGTGTACGCAATATCTGCGAGCAACCGAAATCACTGTGGGAGCGAGCTTGCTCGCGATGGCGTCAAATCAGTCAACATTGATGTTGCCTGACACTCTGCAATCGCGAGCAGGTCGGATCGCCGCACCGTCGCTCCCACAAAGGTTGTATCTGGTGACCTTGCTGCAGCACCTCACGAAGGCCGGCGCACCACCCTCACCTTGCCGCTATCGCCACCACCGCAGAACAACCGCTCGCCGCCGTCGGACTCCAGCCCCGACACGCCGACGCCTTCCGGCATCTTGAGGCTTTCCAGTACTTCACCGGTTTGCGAGTCGATGCGCCGCAGTTCACTTTCGTCGCCCTCCCAGGTGCCATGCCACAGCGAACCTTGCACCCAGGTCACGCCGGTGACGAAACGGTTGGATTCGATGGTGCGCAGGATCTTGCCGGTCTCGGGGTCGATCTGGTGGATCTTGCGTTCGCGGTACTGGCCCACCCACAACGTCCCTTCGGCCCAGGTCAGTCCCGAATCGGTGCCTGCGCCGGGGGCGGGGATCGTGGCGAGAATACGGCCGGTGCGGGGGTCGATTTTGTCGATGCGGTCTTCGGCGATCTGGAACAGATGCTCGCCATCGAACGCGGTGCCGGCATGGGCAGCGACATCGATCGAGCTCAGCACCTTGCCGCTTTCCGGGTCCAGGGCGTTGATTTTGCTGTTGCTGGCGAACCAGACCTTTTCGCCGTCCCAGGTGACGCCGCACACATGATCGACATCGGCAAACGGGCCATATTCACGAATGATCTCAGCAGTTGCGTGTTTCATTCCGGCATTCCTCATTGGGGTTGGTGGCGTTCATCCTAGCCACCGGGCGGCGGCACCGGGAGTAACAAGGTCGTCGCGAATCCCGGTACGGGCGGCGTCATCCAGCGCCGCGCGCGACCACGGCCAAACCATTGCACCTTGCCCTCCTCCGCCAGTGTATCGAGTGTCCGCTGCACCGTGCGCTGGCTGGTGCCCAGCGCCAATGCCAGGGCGGAGCTCGACCACGACTCGCCATCGGCGAGGCAGGCAAATACCGCGGCAAATTTTTCCTCGGCCGGCGGCGCCAGTGTCACCACCTGCGTACACACCGGTGATTGCAGGGCAAAACCGCGAGCCGTCGCGGTGATGCCGGCCAAGGGCTTGAGTGCTTGACGCAGCCTGCCGATTTCCACGCGAAGCCGGGCGCGATGGGATTCATCCGAGAGCTTCAAGCGGAACGCCCGGGCGATCAGGGTTTCCCGCGCAACGTCAGCGGGCCACGCTTCGGCCAATGCGCGGGCAAGCATGAACAGAATCGGCCGCGTCGCAAGCGACACCGACATGCCACAGCCACGCACAGCGTACCGGCAGGCATCCACCACCAGCGACGTGGAACCGAGCAACGCTTGAACTTCACCGAGCAACAGCGGCCGTACCTCACCCTGGGCAATCAGGCGTGCCGCGGGGGCATCGAGCAGGCGCGCAGCGTGTTCGACCTCGGCCATCAGCGCGGCAATCCCCGCTTGACTGGCCGCTTGCCCGGCCCTCGTCAACGCGTCCCGTGCCGCGTTCGATTGCAGGCATCGAATGGCAATACCCGCCAGTACCAGTTCATGGGTCGCACGCAATGCCGGCGGCAATGGCCCGGGATCGAGTTCGGCCAGTAGCTGCTGCGCCTCATCGAGCTGACCGATCAGCAGCAACCGGCGGATTTGCAGATACCGCGCATGGGCGGCATTGACCCGGTCACCGTGGTGTTCGAGGGTGACCCGCGCCGTTTCGAGCGCCTTGACCGGCCACCCGAGTTCCCGCGAAGCCAGGGCGATTTCGGCCTCGGCCACCACACAGCGCGCACGGGCCAGCACTTCCCTGGGCGCAAAGGCCCGTTGCGCACGCTTGATCAGCACCCGGGCCCGCACCAGATCGCCCAGTTGCGCCATGGCGATACCGCGCAGGGCCAGCGCCGGCGCATCGTCGCGCAAGGCCACACGGTCCAGCGCGCCCAGCGGGTTCCCTGCGGCCAGCGCATGGGCAGCTGCCATGATCATCGAGTCCATCGAAATCCCGCCACACTTGTCACTCCCCTCATTCGATACCCGGGTTTAGTCTAAATCACGACCTTTCACCAGGAGCGTATAACGATGAACACGCACAATACCGCGACCCGGGAACAATGGCTGGCAGCACGTCTGCAATTGCTCGAAGCGGAAAAGGCCCTGACCCGGCGCAGCGATGAAGTGGCCAGGCAACGCCAGGCATTGCCATGGGTTCGCCTCGACAAGACGTACCGCTTCGATACCGACGACGGCAGCGCCACCCTGACCGAGCTCTTTCAAGGGCGCTCGCAACTGCTGGTCTACCACTTCATGTTCGGGCCCGACTACACAGCCGGCTGCCCGTCCTGCTCAGCCATCGCCGATGGCTTCGACCCCGTTGTCATCCACCTGGCGAACCACGACGTGACCCTGATGGCGATATCCCGCGCACCTTTGGCGAAACTGCAGGCCTACAAGCGCCGAATGGGCTGGACTTTCCCCTGGGCTTCGGCCGCCGACAGCGACTTCACCGCCGACTTCAACGTTTACTTCACCGAAGCGCAGCAGCGTGAAGGGCTGGTCGAGTACAACTATCAGCGCGGCGGGCATGCGATGGACGCCAGCCAGATCCCGGAACCGGTGAAACAGTTCGCCGCGACCTGTGGCACCGATGCGCCGACCTATACCCGCGACAGGCCAGGACTGAGTACGTTTGTGCTGGAAGACGGCGAGATCTATCACACCTATTCCACCTACGCCCGGGGCCTGGACGGATTGTGGGGCATGTACCAATGGCTCGACCGCGCGCCCAAGGGGCGCAATGAAACGGGGCCCTGGTGGCGTCGGCATGATGAGTACCAGTGAGCGCCAGCGGTGTCACTGACCGCCGATGAAGACGTCCGCCGGTTTGTCCACCGGCGCCGTCTACGAATTCCCCTCGATTCATGAGCGATCCGGCAACAGTGTTTATCCCGCGAGCCGATATTTGCGCCCCCGCCAAACGCCTAATATCGGCTCTACCCAAGTGAGCAAACCCAATCAGATGCAACCCGCTCACAAGGCTGAACACCCTTGCAGGACAACGCTTCAACCACGAGGTGAAGATCATGAAACTGTTGAACATCGCACTCTTTGTTGCCCTTGGCGCCGCCGGTGCCCAGGCCTTTGCAGACGACAACCACTCCACTGCCGCCACCGGCCAAACGCCGCTTGAAACCTACACATACGGCACCAGGCTCGATATCAAGCGCGTCATCGAAGTATCGGAAGTCGCCGATGAATGCGGACCGGTCCCGGCGCGTATGACCTACGAAGATTCCCAGGGTCAACGCCGCACCATTGAATATCAAGTCATGGGCACCGGATGCTCGAACGGTTGAACATTGTATGGACGATGGAGGGTCGACACTCCATGCGTACAGCGCCAGCCACATCGCTACACAGATGCACCGACAATTTTTTCATCAGAGGCAAGCAAACCCGGAATGGAATGCTTCAGAAATTCCACCCAGGTTTTTATTTTAGCATCCACGAACTTGCGTGACGGGTAGATCGCAAACAGGTTCAGCTCCTCCAGCCGATACCCCGGCAATACCCGCACCAAAGTCCCCGCCCGCAGGCCCTCGACGGCCGAAGCAATCGGTTGAATGCCAATCCCCATCCCGTTCTTGATCGCGAAAGTCATGGCGTCAGCCGTGTTGACGTGAAAGGGCGACACCGGTGTGCTGAACGTTTCTATCCCCTGCGGGCCTTCAAATACCCAGTTCTGCGCCGGCATGACCGTGTTGACGATTCGCAGGCAATCATGGCCGCCAAGCTCACCCGGCGACTCGGGAATCCCTCGTTTGCTCAGGTACACCGGCGAGGCGCAAAGGATGCTGTAGGTGATACCCAGCCGCTGGGCGACAAACCCGGAATCGGGCAGGTCCCGCGCCAGCACGATCGACATGTCATAGCCTTCCTCCAGCAAATCCGGCAGCCGATTGGTCACGGTCAGGTCAAACAGAACCGAAGGATAGGTTTCCCGGTAGCGGGCAATGGCGCCGATCACGTAATGATTGCCAATGGCCGACATGGCATGGATTTTCAGCCGGCCGGCGGGCATGACCTGAGCCGTGCCCGCCTCTTCATCGGCCTCGCGTATGTCCTGCAGAATCCGCTCGCAGCGCTGCAAATAGCGCACGCCGGCTTCGGTCAATGCCAGGCGCCGGGTGGTGCGGTTGATCAGCCGCGTTTGCAGCCGGGCCTCCAGGCTGGAAACGGCTTTTGAAACGTTGGTCGTGGTGGTGTCCAGCATCGCGGCCGCTGCCGTGAAGCTGCCGCTTTGGGCGACCGCCGCGAAACAGCGCATGGTCTGGAACACATCCATCGTTTTCACCTCAAGGGGTCAGCAAACAGGACGGCCTTATGACAGACCGCCCTGGCGTCAGGCATTACTTTTTGCGCGGAATGAATCCAGGCACACCGGTTTCAACCACCGAGTTGAAGCGTATACGGGTTTTGATGTCTTGCTGAATCTCCACCATGGCCCTGAGCGGCAAGGTCGAGATATCGATGTTTTCCCGGATATGGCTCGGCGTTGCCGAGGTGGTCAGGAACGCCACCCCACGTTGTACCGACCAGGCCAGCGCCACCTGGGCCGGGGTTTTCTGCACACGCCGGGCAATGCCGGTAAGCACCGGGTCCTGCAGCACATTCGGTTCCATGCCATGCCCCAGTGGCGCAAACGCCAGCAGGATAATCCCGTGCTCTTTGCAGAATTCCAGCAACTCCCACTCCGGCAAATAAGGGTGGGACTCGACCTGCACCACGGCGGGTTTTATCCGGGCGTCGGCAACCAGCGCCTTCAGCGCCTGCAGCGTGATATCGGACACACCGATGGACCTGGCCCGCCCCTCATCCACCAGCCGCTCAAGCGCCCGCCACGTCTCGATCAACGTCACGCCGTTGTCGTAGATGACGTTGCCCTGCTCGTCCCTCGGGTCCTGGTTGTCGCCGGGTTGAAAGGCAAACGGCGTGTGGATCAGGTAGCAGTCGATGTAGTCCACTTGCAGGCGTTGGCAACTGGCTTCGAACGCGGGTTCGACGCGCTCCGGGCGATGGTTGGTGTTCCACAGTTTGGTGGTGATGAACAGCTCTTCGCGCCGGACTTTGCCAACCTCCTGCACTTCCTTCAGCGCAACGCCAACCTGCGCTTCATTGCGATAGCGTTCGGCACAATCGAAATGGCGGAAACCGGCCGCCAACGCCTCCTTCACCGCTTCAGTCGTGGTGGCGAGATCGCGGAACAACGTACCGAACCCAACCGCCGGCATCTCGACCGCCCCATGGTTGAGCAGGAATCCGGTATCGCGCAGTCCGTCGTGAAAGGCTTCATAAGTCATGTCATTACTCCAGGCCGCAGCCATTATTGATACGAAGGTTTCTGCCCGTCGCCGGACGCCACGCGTTGCTCGAAGGCACCGACGGAGTTGCCGCCCAGCGCAATGAACAGCTGCACGGAGTCGAGGTACTGCGCGGTTTGCACGCGGATCTGTCCCAGCAGTGCCTGCTCGTAGGCACGCTCCGCTTCCAGGACCTGGAGAATGCTGTTCTCGCCTTGCGCGAAGGCTTGCTGGTTCAACTGCAAACTGGTTTCGGCCGCGCGCAATGCGTCGGTCTGGGCCTGGTGTTCCTCGGCGTCATGGTTGATCGCCTGCAAGGTGTCGGCGACCTGCCCGAACGAGGTAATGACCGTCTGCTGGTAACCGGCGAGCGTCGCCTTGTAACCATCGACGGCTGCCTGTTGTTCGGCCTTGAGCGTTCCGCCATCAAAGAGCGGTCCGGCCAGCCCCGCCGCGAAACCCCAGAGTGCCGCGCCGCCATTACCGGAAGCCGCCTGCGCCAGGGACGCGGACAGCGTGACGTGGGGATAGAGATTCGCCGTCGCCACGCCCACCGCTGCGCTGGCCATGTGCAGTTGCGCCTCGGCTTGCAGCACATCCGGCCGGTCGTGGGCCATTTCCGAAGGCAGACTCACCGGCATGTTCGACGGCAAGGCAAACTCGCCCAAGTCGAAGTCAGGAGCGATCCAGTCCGCCGGTCCCTTCCCCGTCAGGATCGACAGCGCGTGGCGTGCGGCATCGCGCTGCTGAGCGAGGGGCGGCAACAGCGTGCGGTCCTGGGCGAGACGGGTCTCGGCCAGCGACACATCGATCTGCGTGGTGCTGCCATTGAGGTGGGCCATGCGCACCAGCTCAAGGTTCCTCGCGTCATTGGCCAGCAGCTTTTCCACGGCCCGTATCTGTGCGTTGGCGGAGGCCACCAGCAACGCCTGGCTGGCGACGTTGCCGGTCAACGTCAGGTACGCCGCTTCGTAACGGTGTTTTTGCAGCTCGGTAAACGCCTGCTGCTGTTCGACCAATCGCTTGTTGCCGCCGAACACATCAAGGTCGAACCCCACCCGCGGCCCAATCGCATAGAAATTGGCGATGGAGGGTTCCCTGGTGTTGTGCAGCCGTTGACGACCGGCCACGGCAGCGAAATCGACCTGCGGATACAGCGCACCCTGCGCCGCAGCCACAGAAGACGCGGCTTGCCGGATCGTGGCATCGGCGGCCACCAGATCCAGGTTGCCGTCGATGGCACGACGAACCACGTGGTCGAGCTTCTGCGAGCGAAAGGCCGTCCACCAGTCACCACTGACCTTCCTGCCGAGGTTGATGCGAGGGTTGCCACCCTGGGCCAGACGCTGCTCGGCCTGTGGGTCATAGTGCTGCGACGCACTCGCCGCTGGTGCCTGATAGTCGGGGCCAACGGTGCAGGCCGTCAGGAATGCAAGCAGCGACAACGCCGCGAATTTCGTTTGCAGCAGATAGCGGTTGATGACCAGCGCATAAGAATTCATTTGGCACTCTCCACGAACACTAATTGGCCGCAACGGGCTTGCGAAGGAACAACACCAGCGGGCTCACCACCAGCATCACCACCATCAGGATCTTGAACTGGTCGATCACGGCGATGAACGCGGCCTGGCCGGTGATCATTTCGTTGAGCCCGCCCAGCACCTGCAACGGCGCCGAGGTCAGCGAATGCGCAGCGGCGCGGTACGGCGTCAGGTGGCTGGCCAGCGCCATGTGCAGCGCCTGGGTGTTGTTGAAGAAGAACAGTTGCACGATCGCCACGCCCAGCGTGCTGCCGTAGACCCGGGCCAGGTTGAACAGGCCGGTGCCTTCGGGGCGCAGCGTGGGGTCGAGCGTACTGAACGCGACTTTGCTCACCGCGGGCATCAACATGCCCAGGCCCGCGCCCTGGATCGCACCGGCGACAGCCACGGGCCACTCGTCCATCAGCGGCGAATAACCGAGCATCAGCCAGTTGGCATACACCACGATGGCGATACCGGCCGCCACGAAGAGGCGCCGGTCGAAGCGCTCGGGCAGCCGCCCCATCAACAGAAAAGCGCCAACCAGGCCCACCCCACGGGGAATGGTCAAGGCGCCGGTGGTGTCCGGCGGGTAGCCGAGAATCTCGTCCAGCATCGGCGAGGTCAGGGCCATGGTCGACAACAGCACGAAACCGAGGGCGAAAAAGATCACCGTCGACAACACGAAGTTGCGGTCCTTGAGCAGGCGCTTGTTGAGGAAATGCACCTTCGAAGTCAGCACATGCACCGCGAACAGGTAGGCCCCCAACGCAGCCGCCACGGCTTCGAGCCAGATCTCGGGCGAAGCGAACCAGTCCAGGCGCTCCCCCCGGTCGAGCAACATTTGCAGGCTGATCAGGCCGAGGGTGAAGGTGCCGAAGCCGAAGAAATCGAACGCCGGAGGTTTCTCGGCCTTCTTCTCGGTCAGCAACAGCGCCGCCACCAGGAAGATAAACGCCGACAGTGGCACGCTGAGGTAGAACATCGGCCGCCAGCCAAAATGCTCGGCGATCCAGCCACCGATACTCGGGCCGCTGACGATGCCGAACAGCACAATGGCGGTCCAGCTCGCGCCAAACGTTGCACGCTTCTGAAGCGGCAAGGTTTCCATGGCAATCGCCATCGACAGCGGCGCCAGCACGCCACTGGCGATGCCTTGAATGATGCGCGCCCCCACGAACTCCAGTGGCGTCGTCGCTGCCGTGGCGAGCAACAAGCCAAGGACAAACACCGCCAGCGCCGCCTGATACACGAACTTCAAGCCAAAGCGCCCGGCCAGCCACTGCGCGACCGGCATGCTGATCGCACTCGCGGCCAGGTACGAGGTGAAAATCCACCCAGCCTGATCGTCGCTCATCGACAGGCTGCCCTGAATCAACCTGAGTGCCGCGTTCGGCAGCGGCAGGTTCGCCGACTGCATGTAGGTCGCCAGCAAGGCGGCGAACCTGAGCGAGCGCGCGCCCTCCCCACCGGGGCTTACCATCGATTGGGTATTCATCAGAAGTTACCTGCGGTCAGTAACGCCTTGAGTGGGTGCCACCAGGGGCTTTGAAACCGGGTATTGATCCGCACCGTGGCGCTGGTCCCGGAGAACAGCGGCAGCGTCGGGTCCACTTCGTCGAGCTCGAGCCGTACCGGTACCCGCTGCGTGACCTTGACCCAGTTGCCGGTCGCATTTTCCGGCGGCAGCAGCGCGAAATCCGACCCGGCCCCCGGGCTCATGCTGGTGACGTGGGCCTTGAACACCCGATCCGGGTAGGTATCGATGCGGATGGTGGCTTCCTGGCCCGGGCGCATGTGGGTCACGTCGGTCTCGCGGAAGTTGGCCTCGATCCAGATCTCGTGACCGGACAGCAAGGCAAAAGCCGGCGCGCCGTTGTTCACATGGTTGCCCACTTGCAGGTCGTCGACCTTGGCCACGATGCCATCCTGCGGCGCATACACCGTGGTGTACGAGAGGTACAACTGCGCCTCGTCGAGCTGCGCCCTGGCCTCGCGAACCGTCGGGTGACTATCGGCATCGATGTCCGGATTGCCGTTCAAGGCGACTACGGTACTGGCGATCTGTTGTTCGATGGACACAATCCGTTGCCGCGCCACCTTCACGTCGGTGTCGGCCCGTTCGTAAATCGATTTCGACACGAACTCGGAGGCGACCAGGGCTTTCTTGCGGGCAAAATCCTTTTGGTCGAAGTCAGCCGACTCTTTCGCCGATTGCAGTTCCGCCTGTTGCTGGCGATAGCTGGCCTTGAGCCCATCGATACGCAGGCGCGCCACGCCCAGTTGTGCTTGCGCGCGGTCGACGGCGATCTGGAATGGTTTCGGATCGATCCGGAACAGCACCTGGCCCTTGTGGACCGGCTGATTGTCTTCGACGGCGATCTCTACCACTTGCCCGGAGATCCGCGCATTTATCGACGCCTTCGCCACCCGGGCGTAAGCGTTGTCGGTCGAGACAAAAGCCTGCCCCGACACGTAGTGGGCATAGCCCAACGCTGCGAAGAGGATGGGAACACCCACCATCAGCCAGGGGCGCAACCTCTGTTTCAGTGGTTTGTCGATACGCGAGTCAGCCGGGTTTGGGCCTGGGTGCTCGAAGGTCTGCGAAGCCGGGATATCGAACGCTTTGGTCATGATCGAGTTCACCTTTAGCCGGGTAATCGGGCCGGCGTCGGCAACAAGCGCCGGCGGCCCGCAGGTCAATAAATGTCGTAAGGAAGCAAGCCCGTGCGCGGCCGGAAGGATCGCTCCCGGCGCGTCGGTTTCGTCGCCGCAACACTCAGTTCGCGCTCGGCTACAACAAACCCTGGAACAAGGAATTTCTGATTCCTTAATTTTGTGCGATGGTGTAAGAATATCCCTCGACCCATCCTCCGACAAGGATTTTGTACGACATGGCACAAAATAAATCGACAGAGGGCAAAGTCCGCGGCCGCCCTCGCGCCTACGACCCGCAGACAGCGTTGCAGCAGGCACTCGGGGTGTTCTGGAACACCGGCTATTCCGGCGCGTCGCTCGACAGCATCGCCACCGCCGCCGGGATGAATCGCCCCAGCCTCTATGCAGCATTCGGCGACAAGCACGCGCTCTATATCAAAGCGCTGGAGCAATATTGGGAGTTTGCCGCGGCGTCCATGCACGAGGCGCTGACGGACCTGGAGCTGCCGTTGGCCGAGGCCTTGCAGCGTTTCTACGAGGGGCAGTTATCGATTTACTTCTCGGGTGACGGCCAGCCCCGGGGTTGCTTCGCCATCGGCACGGCAACCACTGAAGCCGTCGAGGACCCGGAAATTCGCGAGGTGTTGTCCGACCGGTTGAGCCGGCTGGATGCCGATCTGGAAGTTCGCCTGCAAGCGGCGAAAGAGGCTGGCGAGTTGAAAGGCGACGCAGACCCGGCGGCCCTGGCCGTGCTCGCCTCGTCTCTGCTGCACAGCATTTCGATCCGTGCCCGGGCCGGTAAATCCCGAGCCGAACTGACAGCGTTGGCACGCCAGGCGATCAGAGTGATCTGCGGTGAGTGAAAAACTCGAAGATATCCTCGCCGGGCAATTGGCCGTGATCTTCTGCGGCATCAACCCCGGAATGACGGCCGCCGCCCAAGGGCACCATTTTGCCGGGCGCGGCAATCGTTTCTGGCGCACGCTGCATCTCGCCGGGTTTACCCCAGAGCTTGTGCGACCGGAAGACGATCGGACGATCTTGAGCTATCGATGCGGATTGACCGCGGTGGTGGAACGGCCGACGGCCAGTGCGGATCAGTTGGCCCTGCGCGAGTTCACCGCCGCGGCAGCGGCCTTCGAACAGAAAATCGCACGCCATGCGCCGCGCTTCGTGGCGTTTCTGGGCAAGGCGGCGTATGGCGCGCTGTCCGGTCAGCGCGACATTGCCTGGGGCCTGCAAACCAAAACCTTCGGCAATGCCTCGGTCTGGGTCTTGCCCAACCCCAGCGGAAGAAATCGTGGGTTCAGCCTCGAGCAACTGGTCACGGCCTACCGCGAACTGCGCCGGGCTGTCGACGACTGATAGCGGGTGCAATCATGTCGGAGGAATCGTCGCGAGCATACCGATCAGGATGGTCAACAGCAGAAAACCGCCGAGAAAAATCGTCATCTTGGCCATGGGGCCTCCCACACTATGAATTGGCGGTACAGGGGCGGCGTGCGCCGCCCGAACACCGTACCGAAGACTTATTGTGGGCTGGCGGCTGTATCCGTTACAGAGGCAGATTGCGCTGAAAAATACGGATCAGATCCGCTTTCAGGCTGTGCTTTCGCGCGTTTCCCAGAGAGGAGTTTGCGCGCGATGTCGACAAAAGGCGTGACGATCAATCCCCGCAGCGTCAGGTAACGCTCGTGATCCTGTTCCCCGGTGCCGTATTGAATGGCCTCGGGTGTGGACCGGGTGACGTACAGCGTACCGAACATCCAGTCCCACAGTGACAGATTGATGCCGAAGTTCTTGTTGAAGTGTCGCGGCGCATCACTGTGATGAATCTGGTGTTGTGCCGGGCTGCTCAGCACCCGCTCAAGCACCGGCCCGAAGGAAAACCAGACATGGCTGTGACGCAGGTTGGCCGCCAGGCTATTGAAGATGAACACCACGTAGGTCACGCCAAACAGCGTATAGCGGCTGATCTCCCCGCCGCAGGCGTACCAGAAGACACCGGCAAAGGCGCCGACGCAGATGATGTCGGTGAGTTTTTCGACCACTTCTTCCAGAAAGTGCACCCGACTGGCCGTCGCCGGCACCAGCACGGGCGCCGAATGATGGACTTTGTGGAAGGCCCACAGATACCGCGAATGAAAGGCGCGATGGCCCCAGTAATGGCTGAAATCCTTGACCAGGAATACACCCAGCCCATAAAGCAGGGTCAGCGCCAGGTGCTCCTCCACTTGCGTGCGCGCGCCCCACAGGTGGGTGAAAAACGCGATGTAGTCCGCTGAACGCAAGACATACGGATCGACCAGGCCGACGATGGGCAGCACCAGGGCAACCTTGAGGATGGCGAGTACGAAGTAATAACGGTAGTCGAGCAGCGCCGAGCGGTGCAGGTAAACCCGGCGACCGCCGATGAACTGGCCGAACGTGCGCACGTCGGTCAGGCCCCGGGATTTGCGCCAGCGGAACAGGCAATAAGCGACGCCGTAAGACATGCAGAGAAAGGATAGACCGAGTCTGCCGTTGAAGTCGAAAATGCCCAGGAACTGCCGGGTGACCGGCTCGATCACCCACTGGGATAAATAAAGATGGATAGTGACAAGAACATCCATACCAGGCTGCCCGACGTAAATGGAAGGGCAATACTAAATGAGAATGAGTCTTTAGTGTGTTGAATTACGACCAGCTGTCAGCCACCCAGCGCAATGATTGCCAGGATCAGCACGGCCCCCGTGGCGGCCATGATCACCCCACCCTGCCATTGCGTGGCGCCAGCGTATCTGGCGAGCATCCAGCCGGCGATGAACAGCACCACGAGGCCCACCAGGTTGGACAGGCGGATGGCGAGTGCCGTCTGATCGAGCAGTATGAACGGCACCACCAGCGGAAATGTCGAGCACACGACCAACAGGAAAACACCGAGAGCACCCTTGAAGTCGTTCCAGCCAAGGCCCGCCCTGGTCGGCAAGGGGGGCTGCTCGAGCAGTTGACGGCGCAACAACTCCAGGCCTTCGCTGCCGGCCGCCGCCGCCAATTGCACCGGCAACACTTGCGCAACGAGTGCCTGACCGGCCGCGGCGTCCGCGCCATTGCGCAAGGCGAGGTACAGCTTGATCCTGCGCGTGCGCTCGACCAGTGCGCGCAACAGGTACATGACCGCATCGGCCAGTCCCCAGGCGAGATTGCAACCGAGTGCGGCAATCATCATCGTGCGTTCGGCTGCCTGATCTGCCGTGGCCACGCTGATAGTGCCGGTGAACGTCATGGCCATCAGCAGGCCGAAGATCACCTCGGTAATGCGCTCGACGGGGTCAAGTACAGGCGCCCTTTCGAATTGACCAGTGGTTTGCATGATTTCACCTCGCCCGGGTTTGCCTGCACGATATCGGTCAACGCTTCGGCCAGGCACGGGTTGCTCAAGCTGGGTATCCGCGTCCCCGTCAAGTGTAGATTGAACGGCTACACTCATGCGCACACGTCACCTGTTTCAAGAGGAGTGATTCATGCTTGATTACTTCGCGCTGGGCCTGCTGATCTTTGTCGGGCTCATCTTGTTCTACGGGGTCATCCTGCTCCACGACATCCCCTATGAAATTGCCGTCCACCGCAACCACCCCCACCAGGATGCGATCCATGCCACCGGCTGGGTCAGCCTGTTCACCCTGCACGCGCTCTGGCCGTTCCTGTGGATCTGGGCGATGGCCTATCGAGAGGACCGGGGTTGGGGTTTCAGTGACGGACATTCAGCAAAAAGCCATGTGGTTCACCTCGAACAACAGGTCGCCGAACTGCAAGGGCGGATCGAGCGCCTCGAGGCGGCGACCGGCACTGCACCGGGCAGGCTGCCAACGGACAATCTCGGCGAGGGCATCTGAGCCATGGATCTTTTACTCATTCTGACGTATGCCGCACTCTGCGTTGCCATCTTCAAGATCTTCCGCATTCCCCTGAACAAATGGACGGTGCCCACAGCCGTACTGGGCGGGATCGTGATCATCGGCGCACTGATTTTCACGATGAACTACAACCACCCCTACTCCGAGGTGGCGCGTTCCTATTTCGTATCGGTTCCGGTGATACCCGTGGTCAGTGGCCAGGTAATCGACGTGCCAGTGCAGGCCAACCAGCCCCTGGAAAAAGGCGATGTGCTGTTTCGCATCGATCCCACGCCTTTCGAATACCGGATGAAATCCCTCAAGGCACAACTGATTGCCGCCCAGGCCGATCGCGCCCGGATCACCGAGCTGATCAAGCGTAATTTCGGCACCCAACGGGAACTGGACATTGTGGTCGCGCGCAGTGATGACCTGAAGGCACAACTGGACAACGTACAGTACGAACTCGACAACACCACCGTCCGCGCGCCGAGCAAGGGCTTCGTCACCCACGTTTCGTTGCGTCCGGGCATGATGGCGACCAAGTTGCCGTTGCGCCCCTCGATGGTCTTCATTCCCGCCGAAGGGCATTACTTCGCGGCGTGGATGCGGCAGAACAGCCTGTTGCGCCTGACCGAGGGCGACGAGGCCGAAGTCGCTTTCGATGGCATTCCCGGAAAGGTTTTCGAAGGCAAGGTCAAAACCGTGGTTTCGGTCATCGCCGAAGGCCAGGTCCAGCCTTCGGGCACGCTGCTCGGCTTCACCGGCTCACCACCGGCCGGCCGGGTCCCGGTGGTCATTGAAATCACCGATCCCGACTATGCCCAGTACGCCGACCAGATGCCCGGCGGGGCCTATGGCCAGGCGGCGCTGTACAGCCAGCATTTCCATCACATCGCGATGATGCGCAAGATCCTTCTGCGCATGGCGGCGTGGATGAACTACATCTTCCCGTTCCACTGATCCGGCAGCGACGGCAACTGACTCAATCCTTGAATGGGGTCAGTTGCCGGTTCAGCGAACCGGCCTGGGAACGTTGCCAGGTGCGCAAGGTGTACTCATCCTCGGCCAAATCGCACCCACCGCTACGTCAGGCTACTGACGTACCTGATTACGCCCGTTGCGCTTGGCCTGGTACAGCGCATCGTCGGCACGGGTCAGCAGGGTTTCCGGCGTGTCACCGGGTTTGGCATGAGCCACGCCGAACGACGCGGTGATGGTGTCCAGCACCGTGTCAGTACCCCGGGCCTTGACCCGCAGCGACTGGATTTTCAGGCGCAGGCGCTCGGCAAAAGCACCGGCGGCTGCCAGATCCGGGCAATCCTTGAGCACGACACAGAATTCTTCACCACCGTAACGTGCGGCAATGGCCTCGGCCGGCAGCGAGTCTCGCAGCACTTGGGCGACATGTTGAAGCACGCGGTCACCCAAGGGATGGCCGTACTGGTCGTTGAAGTGCTTGAAGTGGTCGATATCCAGCATCACCAGTGCCACGCCGGTCGCCGCGTTGTTCATCGCCTGCTCGAGCTTGCGATTGAAGGTGGTGCGGTTGAGCAATTCAGTCAGGCCATCGAGGGTCGCGGCCAGTTGGGCGCGCTCCAGTTTGTCCCGCAGGCTTTTGATTTCATGCTGCGCCGACTGCAACTGGGCGAGGAAATGCTCCTGCTGCCCCTGCATCAGCCGGGTGCTCTGTTGCAGCTGGATCAGGATGCTCGGCAAGTGCTCGCTGGCGGGCTCTTCAAGCATTTGCAGGTATTGGCCGAGGCTGGCCTGGAAGTTCTGGTTGCCTTTCACGCTGCGCGAAACATCGCGCTCCATGTCGTCGACCAGGTTGATTGCGTCCTGCTGCCCGGAACGGACATCCGCCAGCTCATCGCGGATGATGTACTCGCGAAACAGTTTGGTGGCCGACTCCGGCGGGAAATAGTCGAAGTCGTTGACCAACCGGTCCAGGTGCCGATTGAGCTCCGGCTCCTGGCCTTTGCTGTAGGTGTACCAGAGCGCGTAGTGCACCGGGTTGGGCGCAATGTTGTGACGAACCATCAGCGGCACTGCCTGCTTGAGCAACGCCGCCGCCTCGCGGGAGTCTTCTGGATACAGCGCTAGAACAGTCGCACGCGTGTCTGATTGGCTCATGGTTTCACTGTGGTTGTTATCATTGGCGATTGGCAAACTCGCTGAGCATAGCCATACGCCCGACAAACGACCATCCCGAATTACACAATCATTTCAACCCGGTACGCCGGCCCCACAGGCCCGATCTACTGTTGGTCGGCATCAAACCGGCCATGTTCTGGCGCCGACGGTACGCGGTATCACGATTCGCCAGCCAGCTTTTGGTGGGAGCAAGCCTGCTCCGGGCGGCGTTCCGACGATGACGGTGTATCAGCCAACGACGATGTTGAAGCTGATGGCCTCATCGCGRGCAAGCTCGCTCCCACAGGGGGCCTGCGTTTTAACTGACTACCATCACCACTGCACGAGGGCGGCAAAGCTTGCACCCGAGGTAATGCACCATGCTTTTTTGTGGGAGCGAGCTTGCTCGCGATGAGGCCATCAGCTTCAACATCTTCGTTGACTGATACACCGCCAT